>NZ_CP071607.1:300000-492894 GCF_017357225.1 Rhizobium binae
AATTCGCCTTACCAACGGTTAACCGCCCTCGGTATCAAGCTGCCGCCGCCGCCGCCGCCGATCGCCAATTTCGTGACGCATGTGGTGGAGGGCAATATGCTCTACCTCTCCGGCCAGGGGCCGCGCGAGGCCGATGGCTTCCTGCATGCCGGCAAGGTCGGCGCCAATGTCGGTGTCGAGGAGGCTTACCGGCATGCGCGGCTGACCGGCATCAACCTGCTCGCCGTCATGCAAGAGGCGCTCGGGGATCTCTCCCGGGTCAAGCGGGTGGTCAAGCTGCTCGGCATGGTCAATGCCGTGCCGGAGTTCGAGGATCATCCGAGCGTCATCAACGGCTGCTCGGATCTGCTGATCGCCGTCTTCGGCGCGGCCGGCGAACATGCCCGCTCGGCTGTCGGCTTCGGCTCGCTGCCGGGCAACATCACCGTCGAAATCGAGGCGATCGTCGCCTTGCATGGCTGAGACGCTTTCATGTTTGGAGTGGTCTTCGGATGAGCTCTTTCTATTTTAACCCAGGCTTTTGTTCCGGCTGCTCGACACTGCCGGATGATCGCCCCATGTTCTGCCTTTCGCCCCAGACTTCCGGAGATCTTCATGCCCGATGATATCAGACCTTCGCTCGGCCTTCGCCCCGTCATCAACGTGTCCGGCACGATGACCAGCCTCGGCGCCTCGATCGTCGTTCCGGAGGCAATCGCCGCGATGACCGCGATCCTGCCGCACTTCGTCGAGATCAACGACCTGCAGCGCAAGGCAAGCAGCGTCATCGCCCGGCTGACCGGCGGGCAAGCCGGCTTCGTCACCGCCTCCTGCTCGGCCGGCATTTCGCTCGCCGTCGCCGGCGCCATGTCAGGCGACAATCTGCTGGCGATCGAGAAACTGCCGGATGTCGTGCCCGAGAAAAACGAGGTGGTGGTGCAGATGGGCCATGTCGTCAGTTATGGCGCCCCGGTCGACCAGGCGATCCGGCTTGCCGGCGGCAAAGTCGTGCTGGTGGGGCAGGCGACCTCGACGCACCGCTTCCACATGGAAAAGGCGATCACCGACAAGACCGCCGCGGCCGTCTATGTCGTCTCCCACCATGTCGTCGATTACGGCCTCTTGAACCTGAAGGAATTCGTCGAGATGGCCCATGCCAGGGGCGTGCCTGTTATCGTCGACGCGGCCTCGGAATACGACCTCAGAATATTCCTGGAGCAGGGCGCCGATATCGCGCTTTATTCCGGCCACAAATTCCTCGGCGGCCCGACCTCGGGCATCGTTGCCGGCAGGAAAGAGCTGGTGCGCCATGCCTTCCTGCAGAATATGGGGATCGGCCGCGGCATGAAGGTCGGCAAGGAAAGCATCTTCGGCGTGATGGCGGCGCTGGAAGCCTGGGAACGCCGCGACCATGCCGGCATCCGGGAGCGTGAGACCGGCTATCTCAATCTGTGGAAACGCACGCTCGACGGTCGCCCCGGCATCACTGCGCTGATCGAACCCGACCCGACCAACAATCCACTCGACCGGCTGCGCCTGATCGTCGATCCCGAACAGGCGCATATCACCGCCTGGGATCTCGCCGATGCGCTGGCGAGGGGCAATCCGCCGATCATCGTGCGCGACCATGAGGTCGAGCACCGCTATTTCTATCTCGACCCGTGCAACCTGCATCCCGGCCAGGAGGTCATCGTCGCAAACCGCCTCGCCGAGGAACTCGACAAGGCGCGCGCCTCCAACGAGATCATCGCAACCCCGATCGAAAACCGCAGCAGGCACCGCTTCGACGGCTTGCTGCGCTGGCCGGATTGAGCCGCAAAGGAACCGACCGACATGGGCAGCGTCCAAGCACAATCGATCGAGACCGCCATCCCCGTTCTTTCCGTCGAGGGACTGACGACGTCCTTTCTCGTCGACGGCGCCTGGAAGCCTGTCGTGCGCGACGTTACCTTCACCGTCGCGCCCGGTGAAACCGTGGCGATCGTCGGCGAATCCGGTTCGGGCAAGAGCGTCACCTCATTGTCGATCATGCGGCTGCTGCAGGCGGAGGTGAGCCGCATCGAGGGCCGCGTGATGCTCGGCGGACGCGACCTGCTGGCCCTGCCGGAACAGGCCATGCGGCAAGTGCGCGGCAACGAGGTGGCGATGATCTTCCAGGAGCCGATGACATCGCTCAATCCGCTCTTCACCATCGGCGACCAGATTTCCGAAGCGCTGCTTTGCCATTCCGCGATGAGCAAGGCCGATGCCCGGGCCGAGACGATCAGGCTGCTGGAGAAAGTCCGCATCCCCTCGGCGGCCTCGCGCTTCGACGAATATCCGCATCGTTTTTCGGGCGGCATGCGCCAGCGGGTGATGATCGCCATGGCGCTCGCCAGCCGGCCGAAGCTCTTGATCGCCGACGAGCCCACGACGGCGCTCGACGTGACGATCCAGGGCCAGATCCTCGATCTCATCAAGATGCTGCAGGAAGAGGAGGGAACCTCGGTTCTGTTCATCACCCATGATATGGGCGTCGTCGCTGAGATTGCCGACCGAACGGTGGTGATGTATCGCGGCGAACAGGTGGAAAGCGGGCTTACCGCCGACATCTTCCACCGCGGCAAACATCCCTATACGAGAGCGCTGCTCTCGGCCGTGCCGGTGCTCGGCTCGATGCAGGGCTGGCAAAGGCCGCTGCGTTTTCCCGTGGTCAACACGGCGACCGGGGAATCGGACGTTCCCGCCGAAGCGGCCGACACGGTGGCAGTGGCGCCTGTTCTACAGGTAAAGAACCTCACCAAACGTTTCGACATTCATTCTGGCCTGTTCAACCGGCTGACGAGCCGGGTGCACGCGGTCGAAAACGTCTCCTTCGATCTGCATGCCGGCGAAACCCTGTCGCTCGTCGGTGAATCCGGCTGCGGCAAATCGACGACCGGGCGCGCCATCATGCGCCTCATCGAGCCGCAGGCGGGCTCCGTTCTCGTCGAGGGCAGGGAGGTGCTCGGCCTCGACAGGAAAGAGCTGCGCGAGATGCGCAAATCCGTGCAGATGATCTTCCAGGATCCCTTCGCCAGCCTCAATCCGCGCATGACGGTGGGAGCTGCGATCGCCGAGCCCTATCTCGAACACCGGATGGGCAATACGAGAGAGGCAAAGGAGGTCGTCGCCGACCTGCTGGTCAAGGTCGGCCTCTCCCCCGACATGGCTTCGCGTTACCCGCATGAATTTTCCGGCGGCCAGCGCCAGCGCATCTGCATCGCCCGGGCGCTTGCCCTGCAGCCCAAGGTCATCGTCGCCGACGAAAGCGTGTCGGCGCTCGATGTCTCGATCAAGGCGCAGGTCATCAACCTGATGCTCGACCTGCAGCAGAGCCTCAACCTCGCCTTCCTGTTCATTTCGCACGACATGGCGGTGGTCGAGCGCGTCAGCCACCGCGTGGCGGTGATGTATCTCGGCGAGATCGTCGAGATCGGACCGCGCGCCGCCGTCTTCGAAAATCCGCAGCATCCCTATACGAAAAAGCTGATTTCAGCCGTGCCGGTGCCGGATCCCGACCGCCGGCACGAGAAGCGGATGGTGGCGAACGACGAGATCAAGAGCCCGATGCGCCCGGTCGATTATCGGCCTCCGGCCACCGTCTATCGCGAGGTCGGGCCGGGCCATCTGGTGATGGCCGATCGGTAGGTCCAACGACAAAACGCGGACTTCCTTCGAAGCGTTCCTTTCGCTGGCCGCCGCAAAAATTTGGCTGCCGCATTTCGCGAAACGCCTTTAGTTCATCTCTGGCTCCGTGACGACAAAGCTTCCGCCGACTGATGAAATCAGTGAGCTTAGCCCATGGATTTTGATGTGCTGTGACGCCTGCTTCTTGCATTCAGGATCATGATTGATCCGATAGTTACACAATCGTCGCCATCCATTGTGGGAAAGCGCAATCTTTTCCGCCGTCAAAATATCCACGCCGGCTGCACCTCTTATTTGCTTGATGAGTTCTAGCCACGACGCTTTCTCTTGAAAGAGCCTGTCGACAAGCGCGAGTATCTTCACAACGACGGGCCACTCCAGTTTTCGCTCAACTGACATGGCGTTTGGCTGAAATCGCTTGTAAGCCCACCATCGCTTAGCGACTGGAACCTTCGGCCCATCTGAAGGCAGTGACGTGAAGACAGTCGTTATCGTTTCATCGCCGAAATCCGCGACGACCTCAGATGCGACGACCTCCATACGTTCTCGATCTTCATCGTTGAAATCCGAGTCAACCAAGAATTCGAGGACAATCTCCTTGCCATTCCAGCCGCACGTAACAGCGGCTAGCGCCGATGAGACTGCCCCAAGCAACGCGCGTTGCACACTAAGTCGAAGTCTTATTTCTCGATCAAGTGTGGACATCAAAACCTCCGACATGGAGCGATCTTATCGCACTATCACCACGGACTTTGTCAACAGGACCTAGGTTTGGCTCGGCCCGTTGGGAGTTGCCTAACGGACCGTCGCCGCATAAACCGGATGCAAAGCCAAATGCTTGGAAAGCCGAACCAATGAACAACAAGACAGATTATTTTTCGACGCTCGGCGGCCTGCCGCCGCAGACCCAGCTGCTTTCCGGCAGGGCCGTTTTCACGACGGCTTACGCGGTTATTCCCCGCGGCGTCATGAGCGATATCGTCACCAGCCTCCTGCCGCATTGGACGGGAACGCGGGCATGGGTTCTTTCCCGTCCGCTCTCCGGCTTCTCCGAGACCTTCTCGCAATATGTGATGGAGGTTCAGCCGGGCGGCGGAAGCGACCGGCCGGAGCCGGACAAGCGGGCCGAAGCGGTGCTGTTCGTCGTCGAAGGCGGCGTGACGGTCGAGCTCGAAGGCGTCATCCATACGCTGCGCCCCGGCTCCTTCGTCTATATTCCCGCCGGTTCGGCCTGGCGTCTGAAGAACGACGGCTCGGCCGCAGCAATCTTCCACTGGGTCAGAAAGGCCTTTCAGGAGGTCGAGGGGCTGGAGCCGCCGCCGGCGATCGTCACGCATGAGGACGACCATCCGATCCGCGCCATGCCCGACACCGACGGCCGCTGGGGCACGACCCGCTTCATCGATCCGGCCGATGTGCGCTACGACATGCACGTCAATATCGTCACGCTGGAGCCGGGCGCGGTGATCCCCTTCATGGAAACCCATGTCATGGAGCACGGGCTGTATGTGCTCGAGGGCAAGGCGGTCTATCGCCTCAACCAGGACTGGGTCGAAGTCGAGGCCGGCGATTTCATGTGGCTGCGCGCCTTCTGCCCGCAGGCCTGCTACGCCGGCGGCCCCGGCCGCTTCCGCTACCTGCTGTACAAGGACGTCAACCGTCACATGAAGCTCTGGTAGGCAGTTTCGCGCGCCTGTCCGGTTGCTTGACAGCTCTCTCGAATGCCCGCATCGTCCCTCGATGCAGGATTTGGATTCATGGCTGTCGGCGAAGAACGAGATCAGCCGGAGAAACGCTGCCGAAGCGGTCTTCGAAGATGTCCGCACGGCCATTGTCGATCGGAAACTGGCTCTCGGCACCCGCCTTCCCTCGGAGGTACAGCTCGCCGAACGTTACGGCATCAGCCGGGCGATCGTGCGTGAGGCACTTCGCTCGCTGCAGACGCTGGGGTTCACGCAGACCAGGACCGGCCGGGGCACTTTCGTCGTTTCGGAAAGCCCCGCGCGGCAGCTCGGCGGCGGCTATTCCGCCCGCGATCTCATGGAAGCGCGCCCCTGCATCGAGATACCGGCGGCGGGCTGGGCGGCATTGCGGCGCTCGAGCGAGCAACTGGCGTCGCTCACATCCTTGTGCGACCGGATGGACGAGGAAGAGGATGTTCAGGCATGGGTGCGGATGGACGCCGAGTTTCATGGCGAAATCGCCGAAGCCTCGGGCAATGCGATTTTCAGGAAGGTCGTCGCCGATGTCCGCGGCGCGCTTTCGACGCAGTCGGAACTGGTGGAGCACGTTCGCGGACGACGCAAAGCCTCCAACGCCGAGCATCGCCGCATTCTGGAGGCAATCGCCGCAGGCAGCGAGGGGCATGCCCGCGCCGCGATGGCGGAGCACCTGCTGGAGGTCAAGCGTTCCATCATCGGCATTGCCAGTGAATAGAGCGAGCGCCGCTGACGAGATGATTTCCAATGTCGCGCCCTGTTATCCGGGTCGCTGCCGATCGAATGCAAAGCGATGAACGATCTAGAAAGCTGGCTTTCCGACTCCGCGATCCTCAGTCGAAAAAGCGCCTCGGAACTGGTGTTCGAGGAGCTGCGCAATCTCATTCTGTCCGGCCGCTTCGCCGCCGGTTCCAAGCTGCCGTCGGAAGCCAAGCTCGCGGCAAAATACGGTGTCAGCCGTCCGATCGTGCGGGAAGCGCTGCGCTCGCTGCAGATTTTGGGGCTGACGGAGACGCGGACCGGAAGCGGGACCTATGTGCTCGCCGCCGGGGGCGACGGAGATATCCGCTACGGCAATTATTCGGCGCGGGATCTGATGGAGGCGCGCGCCTTCGTCGAGGTGTCCTCTGCCGGCTGGGCGGCGCTGCGCCGGAGCGATGATGAACTGTCCAGGCTGCTGGCGCTCTGCGACCGGATGGAGCGGGAAGAAGATACCGAGGCCTGGGTGCGGCTGGATTCGGATTTTCACGGGCTGATTGCCGAGGCATCGAAGAATGCCGTCTTTCGCGACATTGTCGATGACGTGCGCGACGCGATGGCGCAGCAATCCGGGCTACTGACCGCCCTGGGGCCGAGGCGTCAGGAATCGAATGAAGAGCATCGCGCCATCGTCGAAGCGATCCGCAGAGGTGCGGAGGCCGAGGCCCAGGCGGCGATGGAAATTCATCTCAAGAAGGTCGAGGCGGCTGTCGGCCGCATCATCGGCGCCGAGCCGCGCTAAGGTCCCTCGCTCGGCGTGGGGAAACGACGCATTCAGCCGCCAACGACTGCCTTTCCGCAGGCCGCCGGTTACGCATCCCCAAATAGCACAGTGAAAATCCTTGACTGCAGGGTAGTTTTTCCTTTAAGCGCGAAACCTGTCAGACCGCATAGCAGATTAACATCTTCATGCATCTGCGCGAAGGGGCGGCCGGGAGGTTGCCGAACCCAGGGATAGGGAGGAGAAATGACAGTCATGCAATCCAACAAAGGCGAGGCGGACGGCCAGGTTTTTGCCGAGGAGGATCTCGGCTACCATAAGGCGCTGAAGCCGCGGCAGATCCAGATGATCGCCATTGGCGGCGCCATCGGCACGGGGCTGTTTCTCGGCGCCGGCGGTCGGCTTGCCGCTGCCGGTCCGGCACTTGTGCTGGTCTATGCCTTGTGCGGCTTTTTCGCTTTCCTCGTTCTGAGAGCTCTCGGCGAACTGATCGTCCATCGCCCGACCTCGGGCTCGTTCGTCTCCTATGCCCGGGAATTTTACGGCGAAAAGCTCGCCTTCGCCGTCGGCTGGCTCTATTGGCTGACTTGGGCGATGACGGCGGTCGCCGACGTCACCGCGGTGGCGCTCTACATGAATTTCTTCAAGGCCTATGTCCCATGGATCGCCATGATCGATCAGTGGGTGTTTGCGCTGGCGGCGCTGGTCCTCGTCCTCTCGATGAACCTACTGTCGGTGAAGGTCTTCGGCGAACTGGAATTCTGGTTCAGCCTCGTCAAGGTCCTCGCCCTCGTCGTCTTCCTGGTCGTCGGCGTCTACTTCGTCGTCACCGGCACGCCGATCGACGGCCATGTTCCGGGCCTGAATACGATCACCGATTTCGGCGGCATGTTCCCGAACAGCGTCCTGCCGGCCCTGGTGGTGATACAGGGCGTTGTTTTCGCCTATGCCTCGATCGAGCTGATCGGCACCGCCGCCGGTGAAACCGAAAATGCCCGGAAGGTCATGCCAAGGGCGATCCGCACGGTCGTGCTCCGTCTGGTGGTTTTCTATGTCGGCTCGGTCCTGCTGCTGTCACTGCTGCTGCCCTATACCGCCTATAAGGGCGGCGAGAGCCCGTTCGTGACCTTCTTCGGCAAGATCGGCATCCAGGGCGCCGATGTCGTCATGAACCTCGTCGTGCTGACCGCCGTCCTGTCGTCGCTCAATGCCGGCCTCTATTCGACCGGCCGCATCCTGCATTCCATGGCGATATCAGGTTCGGCACCGGCCGCGTTGGCGAAGATGAACCGGTCCGGCGTTCCCTATGGCGGCATTGCGGTGACGGCTGTCGTGACCGCCTTCGGCGTCGTGCTGAACGCCATTGTTCCGGCAGAGGCCTTCGAGATCGGCCTGAATGTCGCCGCTCTCGGCATCATCGCCGCATGGGGCGTGATCGTTCTCTGCCAGCTCAAGCTGTGGCAGCTGTCGCGGCAGGGCAAGCTGGCGCGGCCTGAATTCCGGATGTTCGGCGCGCCCTATACCGGCGTGCTGACGCTGGGCTTCCTCGCCGTCGTCGTGATCCTGATGGCCCTCGACTATCCGGTCGGAACCTACACGGTCGCCTCTCTGGCCCTGATCATTCCGGCGCTGGTGGTCGGCTGGCTCTTGATGCGTGAGCGCATCTACACGATTGCAGCCGAACAGGGCGAGGATCGCGGCGGTTTCGATCTGGCCTGATACCGATCATCCAAGCTTGCTCCGGCGGCGAGTGTCGCCGCCGGGGTGCGGTATGAATGGAGAGAGACATGACCTCGAGTGAGGATTTCGTCGTCACCGATCGTGGCGGCATCGTCGAGAACAGTCATCGCGTCCACGCGGCGGTCGTCGATGCAGAGGGCAGGCTGCTCCACGCGCTGGGAAATCCCGAGCGTATGACGCTCGCCCGCTCGGCCGCCAAGCCGGCCCAGACGCTTGCCATCCTGGAGACGGAGGGTCTCGCGCGTTACGGCTTCGATGACGCGGATATCGCGCTGATGTGCGCGTCCCACAGCAGCGAAGAAAGGCATATCGCGCGAACGCGGGCCATGCTGTCGAAGATCAAGGCCGAGGAGGCCGACCTTCGCTGCGGCGGCCATCCTTCCCTGTCGGAAACGGTCAACCGCGCCTGGATCAGGCAGGACTTTGTCCCGACGGCGGTTTGCAGCAATTGCTCGGGCAAGCACGTCGGCATGCTTGCCGGCGCCCGGGCGATCGGAGCAGGCATCGACGGCTACCACCTGCCGGACCATCCGATGCAGGGGAGGGTTAGACGCACCGTCGCCGAACTCTGCGATCTGGACGTTGAGGGCGTCGAATGGGGGATCGATGGATGCAATCTCCCGACCCCGGCTTTTCCCCTGGACCGCCTGGCCCGCATCTATGCCAAGCTTGCCGCGGCTGCGGACGGGGCCGGGGCCGGCGAGGGGCCGTCGACGCGGGGGCCGGCACTGGCTCGCATCTTCCAGTCAATGGCGCGTCATCCTGACATGGTCGCGGGCGAGGGGCGCTACTGCACGGTGCTGATGCGCGCATTCGAGGGCGCCCTTATCGGCAAGCTCGGGGCCGATGCCAGCTACGCAATCGGCGTGCGGGCCTCGGACGAAACCCGGCGATTGGGAACGGACGGTGCGCTCGGCATCTCGGTCAAGATCGAGGACGGCAATTTGGAAATCCTTTACGCCGTCGTGACGGAGCTCCTCGACCGGCTCGGGATCGGTTCGCTTGAGATCCGAAACCAGCTCGCGCCGTTCCATCATCCCCAACGCCTGAACACGATGGGTGTAACGACAGGCGGCGTGTATTTTCCATTCAAGCTGCGCGGATCGAAGGCGGACGGCGACGATCCTCATCTGGCCGCCCTGACCCGATGACGCCTCCGGATGCGGCTATCCCGCCGCGTCACCAGCCATTCTCGTCTTCAGCCTGCCGCCGCAATGCGTGCCCGCAGCGCCCCACTCGAAAGTTCCTGCCATGACGACATCCCATATGACTGCTATCCGCGTTGAGCACGACCTGATCGGCGATCGCGACGTGCCGGCCTCGGCCTATTACGGCGTGCATACGCTGCGCGCAGTCGAGAATTTTCCGATTACCGGTCAGACGCTGAAGGAATCGGCGGATCTGATCGCATCCCTGGCGGCGATCAAGCAGGCGGCGGCTCAGGCCAATGCGAGCCTCGGCCTTCTGGATCAGGAGCGGGCCGACGCCATCATCGCGGCTTGCATCGAAATCCGCGACGGTGGGCTGCACGACCATTTCGTCGTCGATCTGATCCAGGGCGGGGCGGGAACCTCGACCAACATGAACGCCAACGAGGTGATTGCAAACAGGGCGCTGGAAATCCTCGGGCATCGCCGCGGCGAGTACCAGCACCTGCATCCGAACGAGCACGTCAATCTCTCGCAATCCACCAACGACGTCTATCCGACGGCGCTGAAGCTTGCCGCATGGATCGGCGTTCATCGTCTCGTCGACGCCATGGCGATCCTGCGCCGGGCATTCGAGGCCAAGGCAGTCGAGTTCGCCGACGTCCTCAAGATGGGCCGTACGCAATTGCAGGACGCCGTGCCGATGACGCTCGGCCAGGAATTCGGAACCTACGCGCTGATGCTGGCGGAGGACGAGGCGCGCCTCTCGGAAGCGGTCTCGCTGATACGCGAGATCAATCTCGGCGCCACCGCGATCGGCACCGGCATCACCGCTCATCCTCGCTACGCGGCGCTGGTGCGCGAGCGCCTGTCCGAGATTGTCGGCGTCGATCTGGTGACGTCACCTGACCTGGTGGAGGCGACGCAGGATTGTGGCTCCTTCGTGCAGCTTTCGGGCGTTCTGAAGCGCGTCGCGGTCAAGCTGTCCAAGACCTGCAACGACCTGCGGCTGCTGTCCTCGGGGCCGCGCGCCGGCTTCAACGAAATCAACTTGCCGGCACGCCAGGCCGGCTCCTCGATCATGCCCGGCAAGGTCAATCCTGTTATCCCCGAGGTCGTCAACCAGGTCGCCTTCGAAGTGATCGGCAACGACGTGACGATCACCATGGCCGCGGAGGCCGGCCAGCTTCAGCTGAACGCCTTTGAACCGGTGATCTTCTACAGCCTCTATCGCAGTCTCAGCCACCTGACCAATGCCTGCCTGACGCTCGAGGCGAATTGCATTCAAGGCATCACCGCCAACCGCGACCGGCTGCGGCAGACGGTCGAGCAATCGATCGGCATCGTGACGGCGTTGAATCCCTATATCGGCTACCGCAATGCCACCGAGGTTGCGCTGGAAGCGCATCATTCGGGACGGGGGGTCTACGAAATCCTTCTCGAGCGCGGCCTGATGCAGAAGGAGCATCTCGATGCGGTGCTGCGCCCGGAAACCCTGACCCGGCCAAGCGAGAAGCTTTCCTTCTCGTAAGGTATGCGGCGCATTTTGCTTCCGGGCGACACTTACATGTGCGCGATCAAGCCGCCTTTGCTTGCGGCTTGGCAGCCTTGACGCGTGTTATGCTGCGGCGGCCGTCGATGCTGACGGGAACATCGCCATCAACGGTGGCACGGCGCACGACGCGGTGTTGGTCGCCATAGTCGTTGACGGCATAATGCTGGGTGGCGCGATTATCCCAGATCGCGACATCGCCGGCTCTCCAGCGCCAGCGCACGGTATTTTCCGGGGCGGTGACGTAAGACTGGAAGACCTCGTAGAGTTTGGCTGAGTCGCTCTTCGAAACGCCGACCAGGCGCTGAACGAAGTTGCCGAGCAGCAGCGATCTTTCGCCGGTTTCCGGATGGACACGCACGACCGGATGCTCGGTCTCGTAGATGGTCGAGGTGAAAACCTCCTCGAAATGCTTCTTCTCTTCGGCGGTGGCGCGAGGGCGCACGGCAGCGTAGTCATAGGCATTGCTGTGAATGGCCCACAGATTCTCCGCCAGCAGTTTCAGCGGCGCCGGCAGGCTTTCATAGGCCGCATGGGTATTGGACCAGATCGTGTCGCCGCCGGATGCCGGGATGACGACGCCGCGAAGCACGGAGAATTTGGGATAGGCGTCGACGAAGGTGACGTCGGTGTGCCACTGGTCCGCTCTGCCGCCGCCACGGCTGGAATCGAGATTGAGGATGGAGGCCGTGCCGGCGACCGGTCCCTGCGTCGGATGCGGCACGAGATCGCCGAGGCGGCGCGCGAAGGCTTCCTGGGCGGAATCGTCGAGATGCCCCTGATCGCGAAAGAAGATGACCTTGTGCTGCAGGAGAAGCTGGTTGATGGCTGCCACCGTTGCATCCGAAAGCGCTCCGCCGAGGCGGATGCCTTTGATTTCGGCTCCGACACGGCCGGTCAGCGGGACGACGTCGGACTCGGGAATGATCTGATTGACAAGAACCGGATTGCTCATGGAAATCTCCTGTTGATTTGGAAGAAGTCGGCAGGTCATGCGCCCAAGGATGCATCCATTGGGCGTTCGAATTCTCGGTGCTGAAGTCGACAAGGCTATGGAACCGTATAATCTATAAAATATATAGACAATAATTTCTAATCTTGCCTGTTTTCGTGGAACAGCCGCTGCGATTTCCTCGCCGGCAGGGAGGCTGGCGGCCATGGCCGTTTCTTCGTATCTTCCGCCGGCGGCGTGGGAGCGCCGAGCAATGTCATGCTTGAGGCCGTAGAGCGGCGCCGGAAAGGAACTTTCGATGGCAACAGTCAAACTTCTGTCGGATCAAGAGGCCGCAGCCATTCCAGCCGTGCAAGCCGTGTTCGATGACATCAGGACGACACGCAAGACCGATTTCATCAACAATTTCTGGCGGGCTCTTGCAAACGATCCCGCAAATCTCAAGCGGGTATGGGAGGCGCTCAAATCGGTCATGACCGTCGAAGGCGCCATCGATCCGTTGACGCGCGAGATGATTTACATTGCGGTATCAACGGCCAATGCGTGCCAGTACTGCATTCAATCCCACACCGCAGCCGCCCGGTCGCGCGGCATGACCGATGCCCAGCACGGCGAACTCCTGACGATCATCGGGCTTGCCGCGCAGACAAACCATCTCGCCCTCGCCATGCAGGTTCCGCCCGATCCGGAGTTCGAGGTTCGGTAAGGGACCTGCCGCGCATTAGTACGTCGCAACTTGCTTGGTTTTATGCAGCGTTAAATTGTTAATGTGGCGTGATCCATTGACGGGGACTCGCGGCCAGGACCATGCCAACAATCGCGGTGTGCTGTCGCCATCGCCATAGAATGGCGCAGCGAGGCAATGTCGAAAGCTGGCATCGCCGATCTTAAGCTACTTCTCTTCCAGTATTTTCACCGGCCGATCCCATTGGATGAGCACGACACAGCCGGTGTCGCTCCAGACCGAGTGTTCGGTGCCGGGCGCATTGACGATATAGCTGCCCCTGGCGTAATCGCCCGCCTCGTCGGATTGTACGCCATCGAGAACGAGAATGGTTTCAAGTCCTTCATGCCTGTGGCGCGGAACGCTGGCGCCGGCCTCGTATTTCAGGAGCGCCACGCCCGGCTGGTCGTCCTCGAAGGGACGGATCCAGTGGATCGTCACCTGATCGCGGAAGGGGCCGAACTCCAGTTCCTTCCAGCCGCCCGACGTCAGAAGTTCACGGGTTGTTTCAGGCATGGGCGATGCTTTCCAAAATGTCGTCGACATGGGCGGTCCAGCCGACGATCGCGCCCTGGGCGCGGATCATGGCGATGGCGGCGGCCTTGAACTCGGGAAAATAGCTTTCCGTCGCTTCCTCGGCGAGCAAGCACTCATAGCCGCGGTCGTTCGCCTCGCGCATGGTCGTCTGTACGCAGACCTCGGTGGTCACGCCGGCAAAGACCAGTTGCTTGATGCCCTTTCGCTGCAGCACCTCTCCGAGACCAGTTGCATAGAAGGCGCCTTTGCCGGGTTTTTCGACGACCACTTCGCCGTCGATCGGCGCAAGCTCCGGCAGGATCGCCGTTCCCGGCTCGCCTGCGATGAGGATGCGGCCCATGGGGCCTTCGTCGCCGATCCTGAGCCTGGGATTGCCGCGGTCGCGTTTCGCCGGCGGCAGATCCGAGAGGTCGGGCCGGTGGCATTCCATCGTATGGATGACAGTCAGGCCGGCATTGCGGAAGCCCTGAATGAGGCGTTTGACATCGGGCACGATCTTGCCGATGCGGCTGACGTCGTTGCCGAGGCTTGCGCCGAAGCCGCCGGGTTCGGCGAAATCCCGCTGCATATCGATGACGATAAGGGCAAGCTGACCGTGCTTCACCGGGAAAGCGAAGGGTTCTGCCTTGATTTCGGCCATCAATGATGCCCCGCCATGTGGGCGCCGATCACGGCGATATCGGCCGCGCGCGCCGGTGTCTCGTAAACCAGCCTGCCTTCGGAAATGACCATGATGCGGTCGGACATCTCCAGCAACTCGTCGAGGTCTTCGGAGAGCAGCAGCACGGCCGTGCCGGAATTGCGGGCCTTCATGATGCGGGCCCGAATTTCGGCGACAGCCGAGAAGTCGAGGCCGAAACAGGGATTCGAGACGATCAGCAGGTCCACCTCGCCGGTCAGTTCGCGGGCGAGCACGGCGCGCTGCACGTTGCCGCCTGAAAGTGCCGCGATCGGCGAGGAAGAGGAGGCGGTCTTCACCTTGAAGTCCGAAATCAGTGCCGCCGCCCGCTTTTTCATCTTGCCCTTGTTCAGCCAGATTGCATCCTTGCCGTCCGCCTTCAGGTCGAAGGTTCGGAAGGCGAGATTTTCGCTGACCGTCATGCGCGGGGCGCAGGCGTTCTGCAGCGGCTCCTCCGGGATGAAGCGGACATTGTTCCTGCGGGTCTCGGAGCGCGTCGCGCCATAGGTCTGGCCATTGACGCTCACGCTGCCGCTGTCGGCCGGCCGCTGGCCGGCAAGGATCTCCGTCAGCTCTTTCTGACCATTGCCCGAAATGCCGGCAATGCCGACGATCTCGCCGGAGCGGACCATGAGATTGTCGATCGCAATGGTCTTGAGGCCAGAGCGGTCCGGCGCCTTGACCTGCTCCACCGCAAGGACGGGCCTGGCGTTTTCGGAGACGGGAACGCGGCTGTCGAGTTCTGCAAGCTTCACGTCACCGATCATCATGGCGGCCATCTCCGATGTCGAGAGGTCGCCGACCTTGCCGGTCCCGACCAGCCTGCCGCGCCGCAGGACCGAGACGGCATCGGCGAATTTCGTCACCTCATGGAACTTGTGCGAAATCATCAGAACGGTCAATTCGCCGCGCTCGGTCATTCCCCGGATGAGACCGAGCATCTCATCGGCTTCGGCAGGGGTCAGAACCGAGGTCGGTTCGTCGAGAACGAGAAAGGAGCGGCCGAGATAGAGCTGCTTGACGATCTCCAGCTTCTGCTTCTCGCCGGCGGCGAGCTCGCTCACGGGGCGGTCCAGCGGGATCGTGAACGGCATCCGTTCCATGAAGGCGGCAAGGTCCTTCCGCTCCTTCGCCCAGTTGATGATGGCCGGTACTTCGGCGCGGCTGATGACAAGGTTTTCGGCGCCGGTCAGCGACGGGACGAACGTGAAGTGCTGATAGACCATGCCGAGGCCATAGATGGCGGCGTCTTTGGGTGAGGCGATGACCACTTCGCGGCCGTCGACGGAAAGCGCGCCCGCGGTGGCGTGGTAGAAGCCCATGATGCATTTGACGAGGGTCGATTTGCCGGCGCCATTTTCGCCGAGCAAAGCGTGGAAGCTGCCGGCGGGCACCTTGATCGAGACATGGTCGAGCGCCGTGAAGCTGCCGAAGCGCATCGTCATGTCGAGCGTATCGATGCCGACGGCCCTGCCGGCCTGTGGGAGAGGCGTGTCGCGGACCGTGCTCATGGCAGCTGGCTCACGAGCGTTTGCGAATTTGAGACGGAGCCGAAGACGCCGCCCTGCATCTTCACCATCTTGATGGCGGCGAGATGGTTGCCGTAGTCGGTCGCGCCGCAGCAATCTTCCAGCAGCAGGCATTCGAAACCGCGGTCGTTGGCCTCGCGCATGGTGGTGGAGACGCAAACATCCGTGGTGATCCCGGTCAGGATGATGTTTGCGATGCGCTTCTGGTTGAGGATCAGTTCCAGGTCGGTGGCGCAGAAGGAACCCTTGCCCGGCTTGTCGATGATCGTCTCGCCTTCGATCGGATAAAGTTCGGGGATGATGTCCCATCCGGGTTCGCCGCGAGTCAGAATACGCCCGCAAGGGCCTGGATCGCCAATCCCTGCGCCGATGCGCTGCGAGCGCCAGCGTTTGTTGGCCGGCAGGTCGGCAAGGTCGGGCCGATGGCCTTCGCGCGTGTGGATGATGTGATAGCTCTTGTCGCGCATGGCGGCCAGCACACGTCTGATCGGCTCGATCGGCGCTTGGACGAGCGACAGGTCATAGCCCATGTGATCGACATAGCCGCCCTTGCCGCAGAAATCGGTCTGCATGTCGATGATGATGAGGGCGGTGTTGTCAGGCCTCAGATCGCCGTTATAGGGCCAGGCATAGGGGTCGGCGTCGATATAATGTCCTTTGGTTTCGACCATGGCGTCCATCGTCTTCTTCTCCTATTCGCCTGTGAGTTTGAACGTGTCGCTGTGGTGACGCGGCCGTTCCGATCCGTTTGATGCGCAGGTGCCGGACATGCGCTGCTCCTTCCTCATTTCGTCAGCGACAACGCGCCCGGCGCACCCGAAAGCGCGCGGGTGGGCGAGGAGGTGGCGATCATGATGACGAGGGTGAGCACGTAGGGTGCGGCGTAGAAGAGATAGTAGCCCTCGGTCACGCCGACCGATTGCAGTGCCGGGCCGAACGCGCCGGCGCCGCCGAAGAGCAGGGCGGCAAGAAAGCAGCCGATAGGATTCCATCTGGCGAAGATGACGAGGGCTACGGCCATCAGGCCCTGACCGGAGGAAATGCCTTCGTTCCAGGAGCCGGGATAATAGAGCGACAGATAGGCGCCGCCGATCGCCGCCAGCGAACCGCCGGCCGCCGTGGCAAGCAGCCGCACGCGATCCGGATTGATGCCCATGGCGCGCGCTGCATCCGTACTGTCGCCGACGACGCGCAGGACGAGGCCGACCCGGGTGTTCTTGAACGCCCACCAGAGAAGGAAGGCGAGGGCGGCTCCGAGGAGGAACAGCACGTTGATGTTCAGCGCCGCCTGGATCTGCGGCAGACTGGACCAGAAGCCGAGCGGAATTGCCGGCAGATGCGGCGCTGCCGGCTGGATGAAGGGCTTGCCGAGGAAGAAGGCGAGACCGAGGCCGAACTGCATCATGGCGATGCCGATCGCGATATCGTTGACCTTGGGCCATTTGCAGATCCAGCCGTGGACGAGGCCGAAGACCGCGCCTGTCGCCATGGCCGCGAGCACGCCGAGCCAGGGCGAATTGGTCATGACGGCGACGGCATAGGCTGTCATAGCGCCGAAGACGAGCGTGCCTTCGAGGCCGAGATTGATCCGGCCGGAGCGCTCGGTGATCGTCTCTCCCAGGCTGACGAAGATGAAAGGGGTGGACACGCGGATGGCGCCTGCAAGGATGGCGAGGGGCACGCCCCAGGCGCCGATGCCTGTCTCTTCCATCAGAGGCTCCTTTTCCAGAGGTCGGGATTGAAGATCTTGAAGCGGCCGTAGAAGGTCTCGCAGAAGAGGATGACGAGGAAGAGCATGCCCTGCAGCACCAGCACTGTGGCATCAGGCAGCCCCATGCGGCGCTGGATCAGGCCGCCCGAGGCGTCGATGCCGCCAAGCAGGATCGCCACCGGAATGATCGCCAGCGGATTGTGGCGGGCAAGGAAGGCGACGAGGATGCCGGTGTAGCCGTAGCCGGCAGCGAGCGAAGCATTGGCGCTGCCCTGGACGGCGGCGACCTCGATCATGCCGGCAAGCCCTGCGAAGCTGCCGGCGATCGCGGTGAAGCCGGCAATCAGCCTGCCCACGGGCAAGCCTTGAATCTGGGCCGCGCGCACATTGCCGCCGGCAATACGGGCGGCAAAGCCGTAGCTCGTCACTTCGATCAGGATCCAGGAGAGAATGCAGGCGACAATGCCGATGACAAGGCCCCAATGCACGTCCATGCCGGGGATGTTGCCGAGCATGTACTCAGCCGGCAGCGGTTTGGTCGACGGCTTGTTGAGGCTTGCAGGATCGCGCAGCGGCCCTTCGACGAACTGGTTCATCAAGGCGATGGCGATATAGGAGAGCAGCAGCGACGAGATGGTCTCGTTGACGCCGCGGTAGTGGCGCAGAAAACCGGCGAGGCCGATCCAGATGCCGCCGACCACCATGGCAGCAATTCCCATGAGAACGAGCGTCAGCAAGACCGGCGCCGAACCCGCGAGGGGCATGGCCATGGCCGCGGCGGCAACGCCGCCCAGCACGACCGCTCCTTCCCCGCCGATGATGACGAGGCCGAGGCGGGCGGGCAGGGCGACGCAGAGTGCCGTCAGGAGAAGGGGTGCGGCACGGCTCAAGCTGTTCTGCACCGAAAACCAGCTGCCGAAGCCGCCGGTATACATGAGCTGGAAAAGCACTGCCGGCGATTTGCCGATCGCCAGGATGAACAGGGAGAAGAGCGCAAGACCGATCAGGATGGCAGCAAGGCCGATGACAAGGGGTTCGGCCTTTCGCGCGATCCATTCGAGGATGGGACGCAGCGAAGCCGGGTTTTCGGCGATGGATATTGCGGGATCGTTGGCCTGGACGGTCATGGCGCTTCTCCCTTCGCGGTTTATGCCGTGGACCCGACGACACCCTCGACCAGATAGTTCATGCTTTCGAGCTCGATCGCGTCTTCGGCGTAGCTCTTGTCGGCGGTCACCACCGTGTTGCCCTGGTTGTCCTTGAGCGGTCCCTTGAAGACCGAGAAGCCGCCTTTCATCATCTCGGCATGGGTGGCCTCGAAGGCCTTGCGCCCGGCTTCGGAAACGCCGGGGCCGAGTGCGCTCATCTTGACGAAGCCGTCCTTCAGGCCGCCGCGCACGAAGTTGCCGAGCTTTTCGCCGGCCTGGGCCCTTTTGACGAAGTCGCTGTAGACGTTGCCCCAGGCCCATTCGGCACCGGTCAGGTACTTCTCGGGCGCGAGCGAGCTCTGGTTGGCGTGATAGCCGCAGACGAAGGCGCCGCGGCCGGCCGCCGTCTCGACGACGACCTTCGGGCTGTCGACATGGCAGGTGATGACATCGGCGCCTTGGTCGACCAATGCGTTGGTGGCTTCGGCCTCCTTGACGGCGAGCGACCATTCGCCGGTGAAGATCACCTGGCAGGTAATGGTCGGATCGACGGTGCGCGCGCCGAGCAGGAAGGCATTGATGTTCTGCAGCACCTGCGGGATCGGCTTGGCGGCGACGAAGCCGATCTTCTTGCTTTTCGTCGCATGGCCGGCCGCGATGCCGTTCAGATACTGGCCCTGAAAGATGTAACCGAAGTAAGAGCCGGTATTGGCCGGGTGCTTGCCCTCCTGCCAGAGGCCGCCGCAATGGCGGAACTGGGTATCGGGATATTTGGCGGCCATCGCCAGCATGTGCGGATCGAAGTAACCGAAGGAGGTCGGGAAAAGCAGAGCCGCGCCATCGAGGTTGATCATCGATTCCATCGTCTTCTGGACGTCGACCGTCTCCGGCACGTTCTCTTCCTCGACGACGGTGACTCCAGGCAGCGCCTTGACGGCAGCAGCGCCCTCGGCATGCGCCTGGTTGTAGCCATAATCGTCCTTCGGACCGACATAGATGAATCCGACGGTAAGGGCGCCCTGGGCAAGGGCGCGCGAGGAGAGGAGGCCGGGCGCCGCGCCGGCGAGGGCAGCGGCAGCAGAAGCCTGAAGAAAAATGCGGCGGTTCATGGAAAGGAGTTTGATCATTGGAATGCTCCCCTTTATGGCGGTTCTGCCGGTTGATCGATTACGGGGAAGTGTATGCAATGGCCGTGCCAGATATTAACAGATTGATTTGACGATATTAATTTTAAGGTCGTCCGACGGATGTTGTAAGTGTATGCAATTTCCTGAAATCCAAGTATAAAATTTATGCAAAGCCTATAAAGTTGGCGATAATTTCACGTGCGACGAAGGGGTGCTTGCTTCCGGTTGCGAGCTAAGTCATTTTTTCAAATGAAAACAACGTATTGTTTCCATATTTGACTTTGTGTAGTGGGCAATGCATGTGTATGCAGCATGACCAAGGATCAGAGTGACCCATCGAAGCAGATCCGGCGCCGGGAGATCATCCGGGCAGGAACGACCGTCGAGCAGATGGTGCGGGCAATCGCTGACATGATCGTGACCGGGCAGATGCTGCCGGGTGACAAGCTCGACGAAATTTCGCTGGCGGCCCGTTTCGAAGTGTCGCGCACCCCGGTGCGCGAGGCGCTCCGGGAACTCGGAGCGATGGGGCTTGTCGAACGCGAACCGAACCGCAGCGCCGTCGTCACCAATGTAACGGAAACCTATCTGCATTCGATGTTCGAGGCGATGGCGGAACTCGAGAGCATTTGCGCGCGGCTTTCCGCCGAGCGGATGACGATCGAGGAACGGCGCCTTTTGGAAATCGAGCACCGCGCCTCGGCCCGGCTCGTGCGTCAGGGCGCCGACGAAGAGTATGCTGCCTATAACACCGAATTTCATAGTCGGCTCTATCGCGGCGCCCACAACGAGCACATCCATGAACTGGTGACGCAGAGCAGGGCCCGGCTTGCGCCTTTTCGCCGCGCGCAGTTCCGGCTGTCCGGTCGGCTGGCGAAATCCTACGACGAGCATGACGTGATCGTGACGGCGATCATGCGGGCGGATAGTGCGGCCGCCGCGCGGGCGGCCTATGCCCATGTGGAAATCGTCAGCGATGCCAGCGCCGTCTTTGCGGCCGCTACCGAGCAGAAAGAGCGCGGCGCTTGACGTCGGAGAGGGTTTGGCCGGGGAGTTGAAGCAACAAGGTATGACAGCCGCCTCGGAGAACTACTCCACCAGGTACTGTCACATTTTGACGCGCGGGCGCATGGAAGCCGCAAGGTGGATTCGGGCGAGTTGCAGCGCGGCCATCCTCCATTGGCTAGTCGCGGCTTGGCGGAAGGATCGGATCTGGGTGCGGGACGATTTGATTCGCAGTTTGCTCATAACGGTAAGGCGCTCCTATATCGACGGCTAATGACGGCCGCGCCATATGGGCAGCCGGAAATCAGGAGTTTCTGGCGCATATGATATGCGGACCCGCGCCCCCGTCCGGCGCGTCCTGCGGCAGGCTGAAGAAGCGTTTGGCCATTTCGGTGGGGCCGAGATCCTTCAGTAAGATGAAGCCGAGCGCGGCCTCGCCCTGCTGATAATCGACGGCCAGATCGAACCGGGCGTCGATCCCGATGCGAAGGCCGAGGAGGTGCTGAAGCTTGCCGGCCTGGGGCTGGCGGCCGCGAAATGATGTGTCGACGGCTTCAGCGGCTTGCCGCGGACGCCGAATGCTTGAAACGTAGGGCAGGGAAACCGCTGAAGGCGAAAAATCCTCGGTGGACATTACTGCGCCAGAACGAGTTTTTTAACCATCCGTGGGCTGGGGCCTGGCTCGCCCGATTTTCAAATCAGGCGAGTCATCATCTCACCGCCGGCGTAGGCAAGTGGATGCCATCACGAGGCTTAAACCGATCGAATAGGGTTGGCCCAACGCCACCCGATCAGTGCGGTATGGTGCGATATAGCAGTGTCGCGAGCGCCAGGAGGCATCCCAAGGCTGCTACCGATGCGAAGATGTAGAAGTTCCACTGCGGAGCCAGGCCTGCACCCAGAACCGCACCGCCGATGGCCGGTCCTATCATGCCTCCGATACGGCCGATGCCGAGCGAGAAGCCAAGGCCGGTTCCACGGATTTCGACCGGATAGAGGTTTCCAACGAGAACGTTGGCGAGGATCTGCGTGCCGATCGTTCCCGTACCGGCAAGTGCTACGAGACCATAGACCTGGAGACCTTGGTTCACCTGCGTCAGCAACCCGATCGAGCAGGCTCCGAGGAGAAACATACCCGCCACGACTATTTTGACGTTTCCGCGGTCGGCAACCCGTGCGCCGATCAGGAGGCCGACTGCGGCTCCGAGATTGAGCGTTACGGAGAAGAGCAGGGCGGAACCGAGATCATAGCCCATCTTGTTCATGATGGTCGGAAGCCAGTTGACCATGCCGAATGTGAGCAGAAGCGAGCAGAAGTGGATGCCCCATGCGTTCAATGTCGGCAGCAGGCGACCTTCGGAAAACAGCGACCTGATGCCGACCTGGCGTGACACAGCAGGCCTGGCTACGGGGTTGGGCAGCCCGTACTGGTTTGCAATCTGGTTGGCTTCGGTCTGGCGGTTTTTCGTTGCCAGCCATTCGGGGGATTCGGGGATGAGGCGGATGAAGAAAGGCAGAAGCAGGATCGGTGTGCCGCCGATGATCATCAGTGGACGCCATCCGTATTTCTGCACCAGCAGCATTCCGAGGATACCCGAGATGATGCCGCCAGCCAGATAACCGAGAAGAGCAATCGAGTAGGCTATTGCCTTCCGCTTCGGCGGAGAAAACTCGATGATCAACGCAGTTACCGTGGGAAAAAGAGCCCCAAGGCCCAGACCGGCTAGAAAGCGTGTTCCCTCGAAAACGAGAAAGTTCGGCGCAAGACCGCTGCCGATCATCATAACGGAGAAGCTCAGCAGACTGCCTATGATGACCTTGCGGCGACCTATCCTGTCAGCGAGTGTTCCGGCGACGAGAGCGCCCAGCAGCATACCGAACAGGGTGATGGAGGCAGCTCGTCCCACCAGGCCGGGCGTCAGGCCCCAGCTGGCTTCGCCGAGCAATGCCGGCGCGACCGCGCCGTAGACGATCAGGTCATAGCCGTCGAACAGGATCAGCAGGCCGCAAAGAGCGATGATGATATTCGGGCTGCGAACGTTTTCCTTGATAATAGCGAGATCTTGTATGGCCAATTTTCCCTCCCCATACATTTGAGTACAGGAAGTACGCTCCTGCCAGCGGCAGGTCCGCGTTGATCCATGTACAAATCCTCCTGGATCGTTGCCGGCGAGGTTCCTCCCAGCCGCCAGACTCACCCGAGAGAGAGCGATGTCAAGACAACGATGACATGCCATTAAATACTTGCGAATAAAATATTTGCAACTGCAAACTTTTCAGCCCGCAACTTTTCCCTTTGCGGATATTGCCGGCAGGTTGCTGTGCATGCGGCGCAGCGCCTTCTTCAGGGCTGCGACCTCTTCGTCCGACATGCCCTGCACCGCGGTGCGTTCGAGTTCCACGGCAAGCGGCATAAGCCTTTCCGTCATCGCCTCGCCCTGCGGGGTCAGCCTTACGATGACGATACGGCCATTATCTTCCGGACGTGTTCGCGACACCAGCTTGCGCTTGGCCAGTGTGCCGACGAGGCGCGAAAGCGTCGAAATCTCGACAGAGACGACGTCGGCGAGATCCCCCAGGGTGCTCTCTTGGCGCTCTTTGAGCATGGCCAGGACCCGGTACATCGCCACGCTGAGATTGTCTTCGGCGATTCTCTGCGCGAAGACCTCGGCTATCCGCACGCCGGCGCGATTGAGAAGATAGGGAACGGAATCGGTAAGTTTGTACATGTCTCTGTCTGCTGGCGGGATTCGGCTTGCTGAAGGCTCTCTCCGACATGCACTTAAATTACCGGGATGACAATACGATTGGCTTTCGACTGCCGAGAACGGTTGGATAGAGCAAGCATTTTCCCGCCTAATCTCTAAATTTGCATTGACAATAGTTGCAAATGCAATAGTTTGGGCCCCAAGGAGATACGGGAGGAAATCATGTCTGCCACTGCTGCCCTCGGCATAGCGCCGACGCCCGCACCGATCAGCGATGCGTTTCGATCGACCATGCGCCGTTTCCCGGCGACGGTGACGGTCATTTCCGCCTGTCGCAACGGTGCCGATCATGGAATGACGGCTACTGCTGTCACATCACTTTCGATGGATCCGCCATCTCTCATTATCTGCCTGAACAATCGCACCTACCTGCACGACATGCTGCTCGAGGTGCCGGAATTCGCCGTCAGCGTTCTGACGGACAGGCAGGCAGCCGTATCGGAAGGGTTCAGCGGCAAGATTGCGCCTGAGCGTCGCTTCGATGCTGCCGATTGGGTTCGCCATGAGCGTGGCATGATGGTCCTGGGCTCCGCTCATGCCTCGGTTGTCTGCCGCCGTATGGGCGCGGTTCCTTATGGCACGCACACGATCTTCATCGGGCAGGTGGTGGATACACGCCATTCCGACGACACGACCGCGCTGATGTACGAGAATTCGAAATACTGCGCGCCACAGCACGCGCTTCCTGCATCCCAGAACTGAAGGTAGTTCCATGAACAATACAGCTGCCCTGTTGCCCGCTTCGGCGCGGGTTGAGAACGCATGCCTTGCAGATCGTATCGCCCCGGTGTTGAACGAGATCAGTGCCGGTGCGCGCGACACGGAAAAATCCGGCCGCGTGCCGGCACGCAATATCGATCTGCTGCGCTCCGTCGGCTATTTCGATATCGTCAAGCCTGCCCGTTTCGGTGGCGACGAAGGATCGTTTGCCGAGCTTGTCGATGCAAATATCGAACTGTCGTCGGCCTGTGCCTCCACCGGCTGGGTTGCCGGCCTCCTTTCCGCGCATCAATGGCTCCTCGCCATGTTCGATGAAAGGGTTCAGCAGGAGGTGTGGGGCAGCAATCCGGATGCCCTGCTCTGCGGTTCCTATGCGCCGGTCCGCATGGCGGAACGCGTCGAAGGTGGTTTCCGGTTATCTGGAGATTGGGCCTTTGCGAGCGGATGCGAAAATGCCCAGTGGGCGCTCTGTGCGGCGATCATTCCGGCAAACGGCGAGGGGGAGCGTCCTGTACCGGCGTTCCTTCTGGTTCCCGCCAGCGATTATGCCATTGCCGAGACCTGGGATGTGGTCGGCCTCGCGGGCACCGGCTCAAAAAGCCTGACCCTCAAGAACGTCTTCGTTCCGGAATACCGCATGCTGAGTTTTCCGGACGCGACCTCCGGTAGAACGCCGGGCGGACGAGGCTATAGGGGTATCGGCCTTTTCAACATTCCGCTGCTCATGGGGGTTCCGTTCTGCCTCGGCAGCGCAGCCGTCGGTGCGGCGAAGGGCGCACTGGAGAGCTATATCGACCACATGGGAGCCCGTGTGACACGTGGTGCAGTGGCTGGTGGCAACAACAAGATCGCGGAATTTCCGACGATCCAGCTTCGCGTGGCGGAAGCCTCCGCATGCGTGGATGCCGCCCGCGAAATCATTCTGCGCGATATTGCCCGGGCGCAGCAACTGGCCCAGGCCCGCGAGGATGGCACCGGCGAGATCACCGAGGACGATCGGATTCTCGCCCGTCGCAGCCAGTCCTTTGCGGTCAGCCTGGCTCTTCGGGCCGTCGAAGCTCTCAATGCATCGACAGGCGGCCTCGGCCTCCAGATGTCCAACCCCGTCCAGCGGGCATGGCGCGATGCAAATGCCGTCGGGCGCCATATTTCCATGAACTGGGATGCCGTGGGCACCATGGTCGGCCAGCAACTGCTCGGTCTTCCGCCCAGGGGGCAATTCTGATCCGCCATCCCCATTATTTCGACCTAAGACAGGAAAGAGAGCATATCGTGCAAGGCAAGATCGCGCTTGAAGAACATTTCGCCATTCCCGAGACGCTGCAGGATTCGGCGGGGTTCGTGCCGGGCGACTACTGGACGGAACTGTCCGCCCGGCTTCTTGATATCCAGGACAAGCGTCTGCGGCTGATGGATGCCCACGGCATCGAGAAAATGATCCTGTCGCTGAACGCTCCGGCCGTGCAAGCGATCCCGGATAAAGCAAAGGCTCTGGAGATATCCCGACGCGCCAACGACTTTCTGGCGGAGCAATGCGTCAAGAACCCGAACCGTTTCCTGGGATTTGCAGCTTTGCCCCTGCAGGATCCAGATGCGGCCGCGCAGGAATTGCAGCGCTGCGTGACAACGATGGGTTTCGTCGGCGCACTGGTGAATGGCTTCTCGCAGGAAGGCGACGGAACCATGCCGCTTTACTACGACCTGCCGCAATATCGTTCGTTCTGGGCCGAAGTCGAAAAACTCAACGTTCCCTTCTATCTGCATCCGCGCAACCCGCTGCCGCAGGATAGCCGGATCTATGCCGGCCACTCCTGGCTGATGGGTCCGACATGGGCGTTCGCGCAGGAGACCGCTGTTCATGCGCTGCGCTTGATGGGATCCGGCCTGTTTGACGAGCACCCGGCTTTGCGGATCATCGTCGGTCATATGGGCGAGGGACTGCCGTACATGATGTGGCGCATCGACAACCGGAATGCGTGGGTCAAGGTGGAAAAGAACTATCCGGCCAAACGCCCGATTGCCGATTATTTCAACGAGAATTTCTACATTACGACGTCGGGGAATTTCCGCACGCAATCGCTGATCGATGCTATGCTGGAAATCGGCGCGGACCGTATTCTGTTCTCGACAGACTGGCCATTCGAGAACGTCGATCATGCTGCAAACTGGTTCGACAGCACGACCATCTCCGAGACCGACCGTCTGAAGATCGGTCGCACCAACGCGGTTTCACTCTTCAAACTCGATCGATAGCATGGTTGCATCTTTCAGATACACGGCCAGCGCGGCCCAAATCTTCTTCGGGAGCGGCTCGGTGAGTCGCCTCGCCGAGGCGATTACAGGGCAGGGCGGCAAGCGCGCCCTGATCCTTTCGACCCCGCACCAGAAAGCCGACGCTCAGCGCATCGCTGCTTCCCTCGGCCCGCTTGCGGCGGGATTATTCGACGGTGCTGTCATGCACACGCCGGTCGATGTGACCGAGCGCGCGATCGCGGCATACAATTTGGCCGGCGCCGATTGCGTGGTCGCAATCGGCGGCGGATCGACGATCGGTCTCGGCAAGGCGATGGCCTATCGCAACGACGCGCCACAAATCGTGGTGGCGACGACCTATGCGGGGTCTGAGGTTACACCGATCCTCGGCCAGACGGAAAACGGGCAGAAGACGACGGTCCGCGGGCCTGGCATCCTGCCCGAAGTGGTGATCTACGACCCAGAATTGACATTGGGATTGCCGGTCAACATCAGCGTCAGCAGCGGGCTCAATGCAATGGCGCATGCGGTCGAAGGTCTCTATGCACAGGATCGCAATCCAATTTCGTCAATGATGGCGGTCGAGGGCCTGCGTGCGCTGAAGCAGGCGTTACCTCAAATCGTCAAGGCCCCTGGGGACATCGAGCCGCGAAGCGAAGCGCTTTACGGTTCCTGGCTGTGCGGTATGGTGCTCGGAGCGGTTGGCATGGCCCTGCATCACAAGCTCTGCCATACGCTGGGCGGTAGCTTCGATCTGCCGCATGCGGAAACCCATGCGGTCATTCTTCCCCATTCTGCCGCCTACAATGCGGAGGCCGCAGCGGATGCGTTAAAACCCGCTGCCGATCTTTTTGGCGGCTCGCTGGGCGGCGGTGTCTATGATTTTGCTGCTTCGATCGGTGCCCCCTTGGCGCTGCGCGATCTGGGTATGAAGGAGGCCGATCTGGACCGTGCGGCGGAACTCGCCGCCCAGAATCCTTACTGGAACCCGCGCCCGATCGAATGGGAAGCGATCCGGACTTTGTTGCAGAGCGCCTGGGAGGGCGCGCGGCCGCGTTAACGTTTTGGAGGATGGGCACGTGCCCGAATATTTCAGCGAAGAGAGATCCGCGGAAGCCGTCAACTCGCGGATGGGGCGGGACATTAATCCGCGTCTGGCCGAAATCATGGCGTCGCTTGTCAGGCACCTGCATGCCTTTGCCAAGGATATCAGCCTGACCCAGGAGGAATGGGAACTGGCCATCGGCTTCCTGACCCGAACCGGCCATCTCTGTCATGACGAGCGACAGGAGTTCATCCTGCTCAGTGATACGCTGGGCTTGTCGATGCTTGTGGATGCCATCAACAACCGGCGTCCGCCGGGCGCCACGGAGAATACCGTGTTTGGACCGTTCCATATCGAAGGCGCGCCCATACGGCAGATGGGCGAAAACATCTCTCTCGACGGCAAGGGCGAGAGCTGTCTCTTCATCGGGCGAGTGCTGGATCTTTACGGCAATCCGATCGAGGGAGCTCAGATCGATGTATGGTCGGATAATGCCGATGGCTTCTACGATGTCCAGCAGCCGGACATCCAGCCGAAGTGGAACAACCGGGGCATCTTCGTCACCGGCGCAGATGGCACCTATAGTTTCGTCGGCATAAAGCCGGTCTCCTATCCGATCCCGGATGACGGTCCGGTCGGCCAGATGCTGGCCTCGCTCGGCCGCCATCCCTACCGTCCCGCCCATACCCATTACCTGATCACGGCTTCAGGTTATCAAAAGCTCGTAACCCACACCTTTGTCGGCGACGATCCCTATCTGGAATCAGATACGGTGTTTGGTGTAAAAAAGAGCCTGATCGCGCCTTTCGAACGTGTCGATGGTCCGACGGCCTGGCGCTCCGATTTCGATTTCGTGCTGACGCCCGTCGAGACTGGACGGTGATCGTCGTTCGCCATGCGGTATCCGATCCCGGCAAGGCTGCCGAACATTCCCGATTGATCGACGAACACAAGGCCTATCTGTGGGGCGTGCCGAAGGCGATGCAATTCTTTCTGCGACATGGTGATCAAAAAGGATATCACGACTCCGAACGCTGATGGTCTTCATCAGGCTGAAAGTCGTCATCCTTGCTCCCAATGTGGATGTTGACCAGCACGTCGAGAGGCGAGACTGTCGCATCTCTAACTGGCTCAACTGTCGCATTACTAAATAGAATGTACCCCGCTACAGGCGAATCTGGCGTAAGATAGCTTATGGAACTTGAAGGCGTTAAAGCAAACGTCGCTGCATAATACATTGAAAATATTCGACAGTTGATGGGTTCCCGCCTTAACGTGCGAGGGTTAGCCAATCGCCGATCGTTGTCCCAAAACGTCGCATGGGACGTGTTGCGGGGTTGACCGGGCGCTCGGTTGCTATGGTCTTTCGGACCTCACGCGGGCTGAGCCCGAATTCATGGCTGAACGCGCGGGTGAAATTGGCGGCAACGTCGAAGCCGGCGGCCTCGGCAATTTCCGAGATCGGCCTGTTGTCGGTCGGGTTGGTAAGATCCGCATAGGCCTGCAGCAATCGACGTTTGCGAATGTAATTGAAGACGCCCCCGCTCGTTTCGAACAATTGGTAGAGCCGCGTCCGCGAGATGCCCAGCGCACGGCACATCACGTCAGGCGTCAAGCGATCGGAATGAAGATTGAGGTGAATATAGCGATGCGCCCGCTCCATCAGCCCCATATTGGTCTTCTCCTGCCCGCGATCCGCACTTGCGGACGAGGCAGCGCATGCAACGACCATGTCGCCGATCGTCCGGATGATCCGCGGCACGTCTTCCACCGTCAGATTGCTGAGGTTCGGTTCCAGGCCGTTGATATAGCTGACGAGCAATTCGGCCAGGCTACCGGAGAGGGCGATGTTGTGGGCGTTCTGCAGAAGAGGCGCATCACGGGTCAACAATTCATAGGGCAGAAAGATGAGCACAGCGACTGAATCGGTCATCCGCCCGCGGTACGGATAACCAAGAGACCTGAAAAATATCTCCCCCGGACCGGTCTCCGTTACATGGCGATTGGCCTCGGTCCAGGCCCGACCGCTGCGAAACACGCCGACGTTCCAGTGATCGAGTGGGCTCGATCGCAGCATGGCCTGATCGCGAACATAGCTGCATGCCTGCGCACGCTGTTGGAGGAGGAGGATATCACCGAGATGCCAACCGGTCTGTTCCGCCAGAAAGCCGTCATCCTCTGATTTTCCGTCCGGCAGATGAACATCCACAAGCGGCGCCATGTGTGATCGCCAGGACTGGAACTGTTCTTTCGGTGGCAGGTCGTGCGTCGAAAATCGCAAGGGCACCAGTGCAGGCGGAACGTCGACCCGACGTTCTTTCTGCGCGGCAGGTTCCCGTGGCCAGCGCCGCCGCTCCAGGTGGGCCGGCCATTCCTTTCCCGCAGGGGGTTCGTCTCCAGACTCGGCAGCCATCCACTCCTCCAGCGCGTGCATAAGCTACTTATCATATTCCTTAACGAGCAGAAATGGACGGGCCGATAATTTTCAGGATGCAGCGATAACGACAATTGCGTCCTTCTCCTGTATCTAATTAAGCAATGGTTAATTCCGAAGGGCGTTCGGAAATCCAGATCTCACTTGCCGGTGCGATGCAGTTTCAAAGCACTCTCAACGTGAGGCGACACTTATTCAAAACAAAACAAGCAAGCATGGGAGGATAGGTCGTGAACTATCGGGACAACATCCGTGCGCGCTTTGCGCGGGCATCGGATTACGGCGGCAATTCTTCTCCGCACAACCGTCAGGTGCCAGGAAAAACTCCTATCGCCGGTCGTGCGGGTCTCCCCTGCTCACAATCATGCGAGACGCGCCTGGGGCCGGATATCGGCAAATAAGGGCGTGCAAGGGGTTGCGCGCAGCCGAGGCCATCTGTGTCGATGCGTAATGAGCCCGAGGCTTGCACGCAACCCTTACCCTATCAACCCATTGACGAATTTTTGCGACGCTGCCCATTTCCGTGGCAGAATGGAGGCTGTGATGACCACTGCGTGTGATGAGAAACAAATCGAACTGAAGCCGATTTCGAACTGCAGACGAGAGGTCGAAGTCGCGATGGTGGAAATGCTCGTCAGTTTGCAGAAACGGGGATGGTCGGCTGCGGAATTGGCATTGGAGCTCGCAGACGCCTCCGAAGATCTCGTCATGCTGATCGCCACCAAAAAGCTTCGACCGCATTGATGCATGTCGCCCGGAAGCGTGGGGTGGTTCCGGAATAACGACAGCGCATCGCATGAATCAAGTTTCATGCGATGCGCATTAAACCAGATCGCGTGGAATTGTGCTGTTCCTGTCCAAATGAGACGGCAGCGCTGTCAGGCGCGGCGCAGGATTTCCAGCACCCGATCACCTCAGTCGCCGCGCCGCAGATGGCTTGGCGATATTACCAGCACCGCATCGATATGATGCCACGCCCTCGTCGGCGGCCGTTGATCCAGAGCCGAAGCGTTTCTGTCGCAGCGTTACGACCATCACTTGCCTATAAATTATATTCCGCTAAATTATGCAAGAATGAGTTGCATCCGTTTGTACCGGGTCGATAGGGACGAATGGCTGCAAAGCGATACCTTCGGATGCCAAGATGATCTGGAACCATCGCATCACGCGCATCATCGTCGGCCTACTGCTGCTGACACTCGTGACGGTCGTCTCATTGCCGACGATTACCGGCTTTACGAGCCTTGATGGCACGGTCAATGCCCGGTTTGCTGTCGTTAATGCCCCAATCGACGGCACGATCGCGGACGAACCCATCAAAGTCGGCATCCCGGTCAAAGCCGGGCAATTGCTCGCAGAAATCAAAAATACGCGCGTCAATCGCGCCATCCTCGCGTCGCTGGAGGCAGATCGAAACACGGCGCTCGACCGCGTCGCAGCATTGAAAAAGGAACGGGACGAGCTCTCCGCGCTTCGCGAGGAATTGTCTGCCAGATTGGAGGTCTACAGGCAGACCACCATTGCCAATCTCGAACGCGAAGTCGAAATCCTCAGAAAAAAAGTCGAGGTGTCGCAAGCTCAGGATCTGGTCGCGCAGGTCGACCTGGACCGTCGGATGGCACTCGAGTCAAAAGGCATTCTGACGCAGAAGCTGGTCGAGGCCGCACGTGCCGCCGGAGCTGCGACTGGCGGCGAGGTTGAAATCAGCAACCTGACGGTCGATCAATTGCAGCAAAGGCTCAATGCGGTCCGCCAGGGTATCTTTGTCTTCGGCGACGGACAGAATGACGTGCCTTATTCGCGGCAGCGCGAAGACGAGGTCGTCGTTCGCATCAACGACTTGAACTCGCGCATAGCGGAAAACGAGACACGAGCCAGCGAAGTCGAAAAGCAGCTGGTCGAAGAGAAAAATCGCGTCAACAGCCTCGAATCCGCAACCGCTATAGCGCCGTTTGACGGCGTTGTTTGGAGCAGGAGTATCGTCAGCGGTTCCAACGTCGTGCTGAACAACGAGCTGATGCGCCTGCTCGACTGTCGGGAGCTGTTTGTCGATATCCTTGTTCCCGAAGTCAATTATGACGAGATCTATCCGGGACTTGTCGCACAGGTGCGCTTGTTCGGCCGCAGCGATGTCTTCAATGGCACGGTCATTTCCGTCAGAGGCAGTTCGGCTTCGCTCGAAACCGACTCCTATGCCGCCAGCTTGCCGCCGTCGACACAGCGCAATGCCCGCATTCGGGTTCGCCTCGATCCATCCTTCATGAACGACGACTTTGCGAACTTCTGCCAGGTGGGGCGCACAGTGCAGGTACGATTTTCCAAACACGGCATCAACGTATCCAACTGGGTCAAAAGCCTGTGGTTCAGTATCTTGTAGCGCTGGTTCCGACCTTTGTCGTTTTGGCCTTCTTCTTCCTGGGGCCATTCAACTGGTCGCGCCGTCACACCTGGACTCGGGCTGTGACCTGCGCCTTTGTCGCGGCAGTCGCATTGCGATACATGCTCTGGCGCTTGACGGAGACCGTGCTTCCCTTTCCCGATGGCGGTCCGAGTTTCTACTGGGTCTGGATCCTCTTTATCGTCGAGGTCCTGGCCTGCGTCGAGGTCATCCTTTTTCTGGTATTGATGAGCCGCTATGTCGACCGGAGCGCAGAAGCGGACCGGCTGGCGCGCGTTTTCTTTGCGCGAGACCAACGTGGATTGCCGACTGTCGATGTTTTCATTCCTACCTATAACGAGCCGCTCGATGTGCTCGAGCGAACCATCATCGGCGCCCGCTCGCTGGATTATCCTGCCGACAAATTGAATGTGTATGTGCTCGACGATCAACGCCGGGACTGGCTGAAGGCCTATTGCGAAGAGAAGAACGTCATCCACATCACGCGCGGCGACAACAGCCACGCCAAAGCAGGCAATATGAACAACGGGCTGAAGGTTAGCTCGGGCGAGTTTATTGCGATCTTCGACGCCGATTTTGTTCCCTATCGACATTTCCTGCGCCGGACGCTGCCCTTCTTCTGCGATGAAAGCATCGGCATCGTCCAGACGCCTCAACATTTCTTCAATGTCGATCCGGTGCAATCGAACCTCGGCCTGGAGAATATCTGGCCGGACGAGCAGCGCCTGTTCTTCGACGAGATCGCGCCCAGCCGAGACGCCTGGGACGTCAGTTTCTGCTGCGGATCATGCTCGATTGCTCGCCGCAAGGCCGTCGACGCCATAGGCGGGTTTCCGACGGAGTCGATCACGGAAGACCTGCTGACGACGCTTTCGATGCTCAACAAGGGCTACAAGACGCGCTACCTGAACGAGCGCCTGTCGATGGGACTCGCCGCCGAAAACCTGACCGGTTATTTTGTGCAGCGCGAACGGTGGTGTCAGGGGGGTATTCAAACTCTCTATTTGTATAATGGCCCGCTGCGCGGCCCGGGATTGACGCTTTTTCAACGGATCATGTTCCTGCCGGCGTCATGGCTGGTACAGTATCTGGTCCGCTTCACGGTATTGCTCGTCCCCATCGTCTATTTCTGGTTCGGCCTTCTCCCGCTCTATTTCACGGATATAGCCGATTATGTCGCGCATCAGGTGCCGCTGCTGGCGGCGTATTTTCTGCTCATGCTGTGGATCACGCCGACCCGTTATCTGCCTGTGGTTTCCAGCGCCGTCGGGACCTTTGCGACATTCCGCATGTTGCCGACCGTGGTCTCCAGCCTGGTGAGACCATTTGGCAAGCCGTTCAGGGTGACGCCGAAGGGCAGTGGTAACGAGTCCAACCAGTTCGACCGCTACAGCTTCACCTGGATCGCAAGCATCGTCGCGGTCACCGTCGTTGGCCTGCTGGTCAACGTCGTGCCGGAGACGTCGCATGTGCAAGGCCAGTTTTCGCCGGTCGCGGCCTGGTGGTCAGGCATCAACATCGTCGTCCTGCTCATCGCGTCGCTCATCTGCTTTGAGAAACCCCGGCGCCTGTTTCATGCGTTCAAGCTCGATGAGCCGGCCACCGTCGACGATGTCTCCGGCCAGATCGTCAGTCTGGCACTGGACAAGGCGGTCGTTGCCGTCCCCAACATGGCCCGATTTCAATCCAAATCGGTCATGCTGAAGCTTCCCGGCTTCGCCCCGGTCCAAGCCGAACTCGGGCAGGTCACGCAACGACGAAGGAGCGTCAGTCGCAGCGGCGACAAGCAAGCCTATTATCTGCATCTGTATTTCGAACTCAGCGGCGCTGCTCGCGACAACATGATTGTCAAACTCTACACCGGCCAATATTCGCGTGATATTCGCGACATCGACAAGGTTGCCGTCTCTCTTAACCTGTTGTTGCGGTCATTCGGGCGAACGCGCACGCTGTAGCCCGGCCAAGAGACTTGGTCGCGTCGTCGCGCGGATAAGCGCCAAAATCGGCAACTATCATTGATCGAGCTCAATGCAAAACCTGGCCGGATCTGTCTAGGCTCTTGCAGTTCCTTAGCGTCCAAAAGCATCCGAGCTTCGGAGGCTGGCATCGTCTGCAACACGTATAGCCGGGGTTTCGACATGCTCGTTAATGACGTGATGACCACAACGCTCATCACACTGTTGCCCGATCATAGCGTTCGGCAAGCGGCCAATCTGATGGCCGAGCTCGGACTTATCCGTCACGGTCGCTGACGGGATCGTGCATTTACGGGGCAACGTCGAGACGGCCGCCTGCCGCAGGGCGGCAAGAATTGTAGCGGAGGGTGTTCGCGGTGTGCGCGGTGTGGTGGAGCATTTCCCGGAAGCTCCTCTTCAATAGCCTCGCGGCATCCACACGAGACTTGATCGACCCGATGACGATCTGCCGAGGAGATTCGTAATCATCATTTTGAATGGGAGACTGAGATGGCCTCACTTGAAACGGCAGTGATGAAAAGAACGGCCTCGGCAACATCGCAGGCAAAGACACCGCTTCCGGCCGAGGAACTCCGCCTGATGGATGCCTATTGGCGGGCATCGAACTATCTGTCGGTCGGGCAGATTTATCTGCTCGACAATCCGCTACTCAAGAAACCTCTTGCCCGCGAGCATATCAAGCCGCGTCTGCTGGGCCATTGGGGAACTTCACCCGGCCTCAACATGCTCTACGTGCATCTCAATCGGGTGATCAAGCGCGACGATCTCAACATGATCTATGTGATCGGGCCCGGCCACGGCGGTCCTTCGCTTGTTGCGCACGCCTATCTGGAGGGGACCTACAGCGAATTCTACCCGAATATCGGCCAGGATGAGGAGGGAATCAAAAGGCTGTTCAAGCAATTCAGCTTTCCCGGCGGTATTCCGAGCCATGTCGCCCCTGAAACTCCGGGGAGTATCCACGAAGGCGGCGAACTTGGTTACGCTCTCAGCCACGCTTATGGCGCGGCTTTCGACAATCCCGACCTGATCGTCGCCTGTGTCGTCGGGGACGGGGAAGCCGAGACAGGTCCTCTTGCAACGGGATGGCACGGCAACAAGTTTCTCAATCCTGCCCGTGACGGCTGCGTTTTGCCGATCCTGCATCTCAATGGCTACAAGATTGCCAATCCCTGCTTCCTTGCCCGTATACCCAGGGAGGAATTGGCAAAGTTCTTTGAGGGCATGGGATATGCTCCCCTCTTCGTGGAAGGCCATGAGCCAGATCAGGTGCAGCAGCAGCTTGCCGCAGCCTTGGACACCGCCGTTGCGACAATCAAGACGATCTGGGCGGACGCGCGGAGCAACGGGAAGGTTCGCCGTCCAGCCTGGCCGATGATTGTCTTCCGCACTCCGAAGGGTTGGACCTGCCCCTCCGAAATCGACGGTAAGAAATGCGAAGACTACTGGCGCTCGCATCAGGTCCCGATGGGCGACATGGATAAGCCCGAGCATATCAAGGTGCTTCAACGCTGGATGAAGTCCTACAGGCCCGAAGAACTCTTCGACGGTGAAGGGAAATTGCGGGCCGAACTGGCCTCGTTGGCGCCGGCGGGACATCGCCGGATGAGCGACAATCCGCACGCAAATGGCGGGCTGTTGCTGCGCGATCTGAAGATGCCGGATTTCCGCAGTTATGCCGTCGCAGTGCCGAAACCCGGATCGGTCACCGTAGAATCCGCCCGTGTCATGGGCAAATTCCTGCGCGATGTGATGAAGCTGAACCTCAACAGCAAGAATTTTCGCCTGTTCAGCCCCGACGAGAACAATTCCAACCGTTGGCAGGACGTGCTGGAGGTCACCGATCGCTGCTACATGGCCGAGATCTACTCCGAAGACGATCATCTTTCGCCGGATGGGCGGGTGATGGAAGTCCTGAGCGAACATCAATGCCAGGGTTGGCTCGAAGGTTATTTGTTGACGGGACGACACGGTTTCTTTTCTTGTTACGAGGCCTTCATCCACATCATCGACTCGATGTTCAATCAGCACGCCAAATGGTTGAAGGTCTGCAACCACATCCCATGGCGAAGGCCGATCGCCTCGCTCAACTACTTCCTGAGCTCACACGTCTGGAGACAGGACCACAATGGGTTTTCCCATCAGGATCCAGGCTTCATAGACCATGTGATCAACAAGAAGGCCGAGGTTATCCGGGTCTATCTGCCGCCGGACGCCAATACGCTTCTGTCGGTTACCGATCACTGCCTGCGCAGCCGAAACTATGTGAACGTTGTGGTCGCAGGCAAGCAGCCCGCACCGCAATGGCTCACGATGGATGAAGCGATCAAGCACTGCGCCGAGGGTCTCGGCATCTGGGAATGGGCGAGCAATGATCGCGACTCGGACCCGGATGTGGTCATGGCCTGCTGCGGCGACGTGCCAACATTGGAGACGCTTGCCGCCGTCCAACTGATCCGCGAGCACCTTCCCGAGTTGAAGGTGCGTGTCATCAATGTCGTCAATCTGATGAAGCTGCAGCCGAAGAGCGAACATCCTCACGGGCTTTCGGATCCCGACTTCGATGCGCTCTTCACCAAGGACAAGCCGGTCATCTTCGCATTCCACGGGTATCCCTGGCTAATCCACCGCCTTACCTATCGGCGAACAAACCATAAGAACCTGCATGTGCGGGGCTACAAGGAAGAGGGAACGACCACGACGCCATTCGACATGGTCGTTCTGAACCAGCTCGATCGCTTTCATCTTGTCGAGGATGTCATCGACCGCCTGCCGCAGCTCGGGGCGCGCGCGGCCTATTTCAAGCAGGCAATTCGCGCCAAGCTGATCGAACACCGGCAATATATCGAGGCGCACGGCGATGACATGCCGCAGATCAGCGGCTGGACATGGGGTGTCAAGAGCACGGAAAAGGCCAAGGCGGCGACGTCCACAGAGGGAGACAATACCTAGGCGAGACATTGCGCGCAAACGATCGTGGCCGCGGGCAAGCGGCCATGGCCGACTCCGGATCCTAGAGCATGATTCCGAAAGGTGTGAGCGGTTTTCGGGCGACATCATGCTCTAACTCTTTAATTCGGAACAGTATTTAGGCCGACCGGGCCCAAATGCTGTTCCAGCGAAACCACCTGATCTCCTCGGTTACCACATCATGTCGGAGCTACTGTCCACCGATCCCGAACTGAACCGAATGCCAACGGATGAAGATCTCGGTCGTCTTCAGTTCACGACACTGCTCTATTATCTGCAATGCACCAATCCGGATAACGGATTGGTGCGCGACAAGACGCAGCCAAGCGCCCCGGCCAGCATCGCGGCCGTGGGCATGGCGCTTGCCACCATTCCTGTCATCGTCGAGCGCGGCGTCGTCATTCGCGAGTTCGCCGCCAAGATCACCCGACGACGGCTGGAATTTCTGATGTCCTGCCATCAGGGACCGGAACCGGACGCGTCCGGCTACAAGGGCTTCTTCTACCATTTCCTGGATATCGAAACGGGACGACGGGTCTGGGAATGCGAGCTGTCAACGATCGACTCAGCCTTCCTCTTCGCCGGCGCCTTGACCGTTGCGGCCTATTTCGATGCAGACACCGATGACGAAGCGAAGATCCGGAGACTTGCAAGATCGCTCTACGAGCGCGTGGACTGGAATTGGGCGCGCAACAACGGCGCGACGCTTACGCATGGCTGGCGGCCGGAGAACGGCTTCATTCCTTATCGCTGGCGCGGCTATGACGAAGGTTTGCTTCTCTACATTCTTGGGCTTGGCTCGCCGACCCACCCCCTGCCGCCTGAAAGCTTTACGGCCTATACGGAGAGTTACGAATGGCGGAACATCTTCGGTCGCGAACTCCTCTATTCCGGTCCGCTCTTTACCCATCAGCTTTCGCACATGTGGATCGATTTTCGCGAAATTCGCGACGTCTTCATGCGCGAGCACAATAGCGACTATTTCCAGAACAGCCGACACGCCACATTCGTCCAACAAGAATATGCCATCCGCAACCCATTGGACTTTAAAGGTTACGGTGAACACTGCTGGGGGTTCACGGCAAGCGACGGACCAGGTTGGACGAAGCGAACGGTAGATGGGATCGACAGGGAGTTCTATGATTACGTCGCGCGCGGGGCGCCCTTCGGGCCGGATGACGGGACGGTATCTCCCTGGGTTGTGGTCGCGTCGCTGCCGTTCGCGCCGGAGATTGTGATCCCGACGGTGCGAAACTTTGCTCGTATGAACCTTGGCATGACGCGGCTTTATGGTTTCAAGCCGTCATTCAATCAAACATATGCCACTGAAGGCAAGGACCACGACTGGTGGGTCAGCCCCTACCATTTCGGGATCGACCAGGGCCCGGTCGTCCTGATGATCGAGAACTACCGAACCGGCCTGTTGTGGAACATCATGCGTCGGTGCGAACCGGTGGTTGTCGGATTAAAACGAGCGGGGTTTTCCGGTGGCTGGCTATGACCGGTTTCGAAAGCTCGCCTTGCCCATGAAACGCCTGTTCTAAATTAAAGAGTCAGAGCATGATGTCGTCCGAAAACCGCTCGCACTTTTGGCATCATGCTAGGGACCTGGAGATTCATGCTTATGCTGATCGATCCACGCCCACGAGCCGTCCCGGCCATATTCGAGGACGGCATCATAGCCAGCGCGCGGCGCTCCCGGTTCAGCGAAATTGACACATCCGATCCCTCGTTTCGCCAGAAAGTTGAGGATATCCGCCAGGCGTTCTTGGCCGAAGCCGGCATCGGCCTTCTCGAGAAGAATATAACGTGGGGCCGCGACGATAGCGCTTGCAAGAGCAACAATTCGTTGTTCGCGTGACGACAGCAGGGAGGACCAATCCTGTTCGGCGTCCAGGTCGCCGAGCGTCAAAGGCCGTTCCAGGCCGAGTTGTCTCAACAGCTCAAGGAGCCGCTCATCCGTTTCCTCCGCCGCGGGCTCTTGAGAGGACAGGATCTGGCGCAGGGTTCCCGGACCGCAATAGGCGCGCTGGCCGACGAAACCTAGATTTTGGCCGGGCGGCATGACGATGCGCCCGCTCCCGGCGGTGCCAAGTCCTGCAGTCGCCCGGTACAACGCGGTGCTCGCGCTATCGCCGTCCCCCACGACGATCAGGCTGGTGCCGGCCGCCAGCTTGACGGTCAGGTCCTTCAGCAGGATATCGCCTGTCGGCGATGTCAGGGTCAGGTTCTGATAGCGGAAATCTCCGCCGGACTCGATGCATTCGACGCCCGTATCCGTCGCCTTGCTGGCTTCTTCGACCGCGTCCAGAAAGGAACTGATGCGCCCCACGACGGTCGCGAAATTCGAGATCGAGCTGAATTGCGCGACGATGAACGAGAACGCGCCGACGAGCATCGCAAATGCCGCCGCCGACTGGGTGATGACGCCGAATTCCATATCGCCGCGCATGAAAGCCGGCGCGATGAGAACCACCGGTATGATCTGGATCATCCAGTTGTAGCCAGTGGTGAAGAAGCCGACGTTGCGATTGACACTGATGATGCGCCTGAAATTCGCGGCGAGTTCGTCGAACTGTCCTAACAGCCGAATTGCATGACGTTGCTGCGAGCGTTCGACCATTATCGATTCGGCATTTTCCCGGACACGGATAAGTGCCGATCGAAAGCCCGCTTCGCAATCAATCTGGTTATAGTTCAGCTTGATGAGAGGCCGTCCAAGCAGGATCGTCATAAACGAACCGCAGGCTGCGTAGATAACGGCCGTGAAGAAGAGAAGCGGGCTGATCAGCCACAAGACGCTCGAAAAGGTGAAAACTGTCAACAGGCTGCTCAAGAGCATGAGCAGGAAAGACAGGGTCGTGGTGGTGAAGGCCTTGATATCCTCGGCAATCCGCTGATCGGGATAAGAAAGTCTGCCCTGTATGCCAAGCCGGTAGAAAGTCCCGCCGGTCATATAAACCCCGACTGCGCGGCGGGTCAGGTATTCGCGCCAAAGCAGCGCCAGTCGTTCCTCGGCGAAGCGGGCCACCACCGACACGATTGTCGAAACGGCAAATGCGCTGGTGTAGAGGATTGCCTGGCGAACAAATTCGGTCGTCTGCCTCTCGGCAATCGAAGTCATGAAATGCCGGCCGACGAAGCTGTTGACGACGTTGAGGGCACTGATGCCGCTGAAGAGGGCGATCAGGGCAACGAGAAGAAACCAAGCGCGTCTTCGGACATCGGATATCAGGAACAGTCTAACTGCGCGGACGAACCGTATTGCGGTCACCTTTAGCGGGATCTGCTGCTGACTCATCTTCATCCCTCCCCCCTCGTCTCTGCCCAAGATCACAGCCGGAAACATACTATGGGAAGAACAGACTCAGGGAGTTTTGAAGCGCATCAACCTGCTGCAACCGCCATAATCGTCACCGGCATGTCATCGCCCTTTACGCGAGAATGGGAGAAGCGGATCCGACTTCCAGTTTGGGCAGGCCTTTACGACTGCTGTTGAGGACTTCGGTCGAGACGCTTATACGCCTCACCCGTCTGGCTCGTCTCAGGTCAACTCGAAACCTTGCCTGCCCGAGATTTCTTCAACCCAAATTCCAAAGAAGATGGGCTCATGTGCCTTTGCGATCGTCCCCTCTTCCGGGATGATGGCGCCAGGCTCCCACCATCCACTCTTCCTCTGCAGAAGGCTCCAGGCGTGCTGCCGTTCACCGGTAAAGCCGTCCTTGTCCGGAAATTCTTCAAAGCGTCCCGAGGCGATCACCGACTGCCAGGCGCTACGCGATGCACTTTCTTGGACCAACACGCAAACCTGGGGATTTGCCCTCATCCAAGCGATTTTCTTTCCCTCGAGGGAGAAGGCATAGATCTTTCGCTCCTCACAGGCCAAGGACATCGGCACGAGATATGGCTTATCCTCGTGGCTACATGCCAGGATCCCTGTTTTCGCGTGGTGAAGTACGTGGAAGCAATCATCCGCGCTCATTTCCCGAATGGTCACGCTCATCATCACCTCCTTGAGACAAAGGCAATATTGACATGGTTATTCGTCAGAGGACTTGCGATAGCTCAATCTTTCAATGTTTCCTGCAACGCGATCTCTGTTTCATTTCAGATGGCCTTGAGCGCTGACCGCAGCAGGTCCGCCAGACCAGATGGTCAAACCCTCGAAGAGTCCATGACCGGCGAAAGCAAATTCTCAGGCCCGGAACCTTTGATCTCCCGCAATGTCCTTTGACTGCGCAGGGTCTATGATGAGCCGACTTTTTCCATAGCAGGGCAACTGTTGTGAGCGATTTCACCGTGGCGCCAGCGCAGGAATCAGATTGGCCGGACCTTGAACGATTCCTGCACGTCGGAGGCGTGATGCCGCCACCGGCTATCTGGCAAGACCTAAAGCAGCTAACCGCCGAATTTTCTGCTGCTCGAAAGCATCGGCACCTGAACCAAATGCTCATTGCCGTCGACAGGCTGGGCATGATCCGAGGCTTTTGCCTTATCCAATGCGCCCAGCGATGGCCGTATCGCGAAGTCCTTGATGTACCGGTTCTTATCGCTGATGAAGGCGCAAACCAGAATGCAATCTGCCGTGCTCTATATGATTACACAACCGAGGTAGCACGAAACAATGCCATTCGTACTGTGCATTTTCACCGATTGGCAAAGGACTGTTGGTGGTCCGCTTCGCAAAGCCAAGCGGCTTCGAAAGGCTGCGTGATCGTGCCAATCGACGATTCTGCCTGTCCGATGGATGGCAAGAACCCGGAATTCCCTCTTGGCCCTCCGACCAAGGCGCCCTAAGAGAACTCGCCCTGCTCGAAGTTGCAGAAGGATTGTATGCGGAGGTCGCTCGCTTCCCGCCGAAGTCCGACGTCGGATATTTCGCGATGCAGCCGAGCAAACGGCCGACTTCAATGGGCCATGAATATCGGCATTTTGCTTTCTTCGAGCATGTTGCGCGTCACACCGCCAAAGATCGTTTGCTGCCAACGCGGATGATTATAGGCACCCATGACCATGAGGTCGGCGGATACGTCTATGGCATGCTGTCGCAAGATCTCATCTGCCGGCCGTCCGCCGCTGGCAATTCGGTCTACCTGGACCTTGACTCCGTGACGGGCGAGATAGGCGGCAATGTCGGCTCCCGGCTCCTCGCCATTCGCGCCCATCCTTGCGACGGGATCCACCATGGTCACATAGACGGTGTCGGCTTGCTTGAGCAGATCGAGCGACTGGCGAGCGGCACGGGAGGCTTCGTCACTTGAATCCCACGCCAGAAGTATCGAACCGGGAGATGAATTCATTGCCCGCCTTCCCCGGTTGATGAGGATCGGCGTCGGCGTTTGGAACAGAGCGCCACCGATGATGCGCTTGCGGAGCTCTTCGTCTCGGGCGGCTTCTCGCCCGATCAGGACGATGTCGGCGTAAAGCGCCCTTTCGGCGATATCCGCATCCGCATAAGCGAACTCTGAATAAACGTCCTGCACCTCGTAGGAAAGTCCGCTGCGCCCCAGGATTTCCTTGATTTCATCGGCCTTCTCGGAAAGCGCGTCGATTTCGCGTTGGCGCTCGTCGAGCCAGACGGAAGAAATGGTGTTATAATCCGCCATGATCGGCACCGCCCTCAATGCGATCACCAGCGCGTTCAGATGTGCGCCCTGCGCCCCACAGAAGTCGATCGCGCTTTTGAGATCCTCCTCACACTGATTGACGCTGAGGATGCTTAATACCGTCCTGATTGTCATGTCGGGATACCTCTCCGGTTTCAATGTTAGGATATTAGCCTTCCGGCCAGTGCATTCCTTGACCTTCGTCAAAGCGGTACGGATTTCCGGCTTACAGGCTGCTTGCTGACGCACGGGAGTGGCCACGGACATTCCCGTTTCAGAATTTCACCAAGCTGCGAGTTCGGTCACCGGATCCTGCTGTGTTCTCAAGATCGGCGGTGCGCGAACTGGGTTGGTATCCGCAAGATCCAGATACCGTTGAAAGAATGCAGGCCGGGACTGCCGATCGAGGCTGAAAGGGACGGCCAGCCACGTGAGCATCGTGTCAGCGCGCAGACAGGGATGCGAATCCCCCGCGATAAAGGGCGGCCTGCGCCAAAGCGAGATACTTCGTCGTCTTCTCCTCCCAGAGACCCGGCACCACTCGCACGCAATCCAGCAGATGAGAGTAGCTCATGCGCGCCCGCATGGCCGCCCGAAATGCCGTGTACAGAAATCGCAATTCGGGCAGGATGCGGTCGTCCAGCTTCTCCTCCATCATGAGGTAGAGCGTGTCGGCGATGTCAGGAGCGCCCAAGAAGCTGCATTCCATTCCGAGGAAGGCGATCTCGTCAAAAGGGTCGATCAGGCGAAGCCGTCGATCGAATTCAAGACAGTCGAATATGGCGAGGGGATCGCACAGACAGATGTGCTCGGGCCGCAGATCCCCATGCCCCTCGATGTAGCAGCCCTGCTTGATGCGTTGCTCGATTGGATCGCGTAACTGATGAAACGCATGGTCAAGGTCGTTCAACAGATTCCTGGCCGCCTGATGGTCAATATCGAACTCCTCGTGTCTCAAGACCTCTCTGTTGATTTCATTCTGACACTCCAGCAGCCGAAAATGATCGAGCGGGTCGAGGGAGATGGGCTCCGCCCTGCGGTAGAAGGCAGTGAGGCGTTCAGCTAGCCTGACCAAGTCATTTGCAGTGTGGGTGCCGCTCTTGATCAGCTGATCGAGCATGAATTTTTCAGGCAGACGGCGCATTTCCAGCAGCCACTCCTCCACTGTCCCCTCGCCGTCAATCGAAAGCATACCGTCCGGATGGCTGACGAGAGGAGTGACGCGGAGATAGACATCCGGTGCCAGCCGCCGATTGAGGCGCAATTCCTCCCTGCAATTCAACTCCCGCGCGGCGAGATCCGAAAAATCAATGAATGGGCTGACGATGGGTTTTTTAAACTTGTAGACACGGTCGCCGCATAGGAAAACCCAGGACATGTGGGTTTCCAGCGCCGTGATCGGAGCGCTCCCTTCCCCGTAGGCTTCCTGCCTGCTGAGGAAGCCTACCTTCTGATCCAAAGAAAGCACGTCGTTTTCTCCACGATCGATCGTCAGGCATATTTGCCCGTTCGCCGACCGACGCATTGACGTCCCTCAAATGCGCGATAACAGCGCTCCTTTTGACTTCGGTCATCGCGACCCCTCCCGGCTGGAGCTATCCTGCCTGCAACGGAGGAGTCTCTCATGAGCATGATGGCAAGAACGAACGCCGCGTTGGCCCGTCTTTTCCAGCGCCTGGACAGCCTGCCGAGACCCAGCGATCAGCAGCTATCGGATGTTTTTCAGGAATGGCTGGACCGGCGTCGGCAACTGATCGCTCCGACGCCTGAAGCGCTCATTGCGCCAGGTTCAACCGCTGCCATGCGCGCTTTCACCTTTCGGCGCGATGCCGTAACGCCGCAAGACTATGTGCTCACTTCGGATCCGGCACCGGCCGCGGCCCTCATCGGCGAGCTTCCGGCAGGCGGCCGCCTGGCAGCTGCAAAGAACCGTCGCGGCGCCGTGCGGCTGCGCCGACTGTTCGACATGGTCGGCCGGACAGGAGAGCCAATTCTCGCTGTATTCAGCACCAGATATCGACAAGCTCCATCCGCTTATGTGGAACTTCTGGTTGCTCCGCTTTCCAGCGATGGCAGAACGATCGATTCCTTTCTTGCCAGCGCCAGTATGCGTCGGCTTTCGTCCGCGGCGACCAAGGTTCTTCCGAACAGAGTACCGCCGAATGTGCTTCTCTTCGCGCTGAAAGGCAGCGGAAGTTTCGGCGAGCGTGTGGCGAGCGAACTGGGTCTGCCGCTCAGTCAGGTCGAGGAGCGCACCTTTGAAGACGGGGAAGAAAAGACCCGGCCGCTGGTGGAGGTTCGAGGGCGCGACGTCTGTGTCGTTTCGGGCCTGGCGCGGTCGGGCGATCAGAGCGTGCATGACCGACTCTGCAAGCTTCTGTTCTTCATAGCGACCCTGAAAACCAACGGTGCATCGCGTGTGACCGTCGCTGCACCCTATCTTGCCTATATGCGCAAGGACCGACAGACAAAACTTCGGGACCCCCTCACTGCAGCTTATGTCGCAAGGCTCTTCGAAGCGGTCGGGACGGACTGCCTGCTGACGATGGATACGCATAATCTCTCCGCCTTTCAGAACGCCTTCCGATGCCTCACTGTCCACCTCACGGCATACGAAGCGTTTGCTTCCCATTTCGCAAATCTGGCCGGTTCAGTTGAAGTGACGGTCGTCTCTCCCGATCTCGGGGGGGCAAAGCGCGCCGAAATGTTTCGGGAGGCGCTGGAAAAGTCGCTTCACCGGCCCGTCGGAATGGCCTTTATGGAAAAGCAGCGTAGCCAGGGCATAGTGAGTGGTGACCTGTTTGCCGGAGAGGTCCGAGGGCGGACGGCCGTTATTATCGACGACATCATCAGTTCCGGCACGACGATGGCGCGTGCCGCGCAGGCCTGCGCCGACCGAGGAGCAGCGCATATCCATCTTTGCGCTTCGCATGCACTGTTTTCGTCGGATGCAGCGGCGAACTTGGCTGCCCCATTCATCGACGAAATTTTGGTCAGCGACACGGTGGAGGTTGCGGCACCCTACCGAGACGACGAGCGCCTCACGATCATGCCGGTGGCGGGGCTTTTTGCCGGCGCAATCGCCCGGTTCCATGAGGCGGAGGCGCGGTAAATTCGGCCGCCGGCGCTTTCGGCCCGGTCGCCCGACCGCGACGCCTGCCTTTATCGCCGCTCCGCCTCCGCCACCCTGCGTTTGACCGCGACGAAACTGTCGGGCGTGACGGAAATGCTGTTGATCCCGCATTCGACGAGGAAGGCGGCGAAGTCGGGATAGTCGCTTGGGGCCTGGCCGCAGATGCCGATCTTGGCGCCAGCCTTTCCGGCTTCGGTGATGACGTGGGAAATCATCCATTTCACGGCCGGATCCTGTTCGTCGAAGAGATCGGCAAGATCGCCGGCATCACGGTCGACGCCGAGCGTCAGCTGGGTAAGATCGTTCGAGCCGATGGAAAAACCGTCGAAGTGGCGTGCGAAATCCCCCGCCAGGATGACGTTGGACGGGATCTCGCACATCACGTAGATCTCCAGCCCGTCATCCCCGCGCTTCAGGCCATTTTCCGCCATGACCTGCAGCACCTTCTCCGCCTCCGCCACCGATCGACAGAACGGGACCATGACGACGACGTTGGTAAAGCCGATTTCGTTTCGCAACTTGCGGATCGCACGGCATTCGAGCGCAAAACCCTCGCGATAGCGCGGCGAATAATAACGGGATGCTCCACGGAAGCCGAGCATCGGGTTCTCTTCCTTCGGCTCGAATTCGGCTCCTCCCAGAAGCCCCGCATATTCGTTTGTCTTGAAATCGCTCAGCCGAACGATGGCGGGATTGGGGTGAACGACCGCCGCGATGCGGGCGAGACCGCGCGCGAGATTGTCGACGAAATAGTCGGATTTGTCTTCGTAGCCCTGGGTAAGGACCGCAATCTGGTCTTTGGCGGCTCGGTCCTTCAACCGGTCGAAATGGACGAGCGCCATCGGATGAATGCGGATGGCGTTGCTGATGACGAATTCCATGCGGGCAAGGCCGACGCCATCGGCGGGCAGCCGCCACCAGCGGAGGGCGGTTCCGGGGTTTGCGAGGTTCAGCATGACCTGGGTGCGTGTTGCGGGCAGATCATTGACATCAAGCGTTTCGGCCTCGTACTCGGCCAGCCCCTCATAAACGAAGCCTTGGTCGCCCTCGGCACATGAGACCGTAACCTCCGCGCCCGTATGCAATAGCAGCGTCGCCTTGCCGGTTCCCACCACCGCGGGCAGGCCAAGTTCGCGGCTGACGATTGCGGCATGTGAGGTGCGCCCTCCATGGTCGGTGACGATTGCTGCAGCTCGCTTCATAATCGGCACCCAGTCGGGGTCGGTCGTCGCCGTTACCAATATCGATCCGTCGATGAAGCGATCGATATCGTCGGCTGTTTCGATCATGCAGACACGACCGGAGGCGACGGCATCGCCGATCGCCAGACCTTCGACCAATGTTCGTCCCCGGTGCCTGACCTTGTAACTCTTGAGGATGCCTGCCCGCTGTGTGGACTGAACGGTCTCAGGCCGCGCCTGGACGATGAACAGGTTGCCGCTCTCGCCATCGCGCGCCCATTCAATATCCATCGGGCAACCATAATGCGCTTCGATAAGCGACGCCCAGCGTGCGAGCCGCAGGATCGCCTGGTCATCAAGCACGAAACTTATCCGCTCGGATCGCGAGGTGGGAACATTGCGGGTGGGTTCCTCCAGCGATCCGAGGATCATCTTCTTCGCCTTCGTGCCGCATTTGCGGGCGATGATGGGCGATAGGGCGTGGCTGTCGAGAAAAGGCTTGAACACCTGATATTCATCAGGATCGACAGCGCCCTGGACGACATTCTCCCCAAGGCCCCAGGCGGCATTGATAAGCACGATCTTGTTGAAGCCGGTCTCGGTGTCGATGGAGAACATGACACCGGATCCGGCCCGGTCGGACCGGACCATCTGCTGGACGCCGATCGAAAGGGCTACCTTCAGGTGCTCGAAGCCTTTGGTCTGCCGGTAAGAGATTGCCCGGTCAGTGAAAAGCGAGGCGTAGCAGCGGCGGCAGGCATCCAGAAGCGCCCGCTTGCCGCGGATATTGAGAAAACTCTCCTGCTGTCCTGCGAAACTTGCGTCCGCAAGGTCCTCCGCAGTCGCGCTCGAGCGCACCGCGACTGCGATTTCGTCGACGTCCATGCGGCGGGAAAGCGCCGCATAGGCGATCTGGATGGCAGCGGCCAGATCATCGGGCCACTCACCCCGCAAGAAGAGCTTGCGGATGGCTGCCCCGGTTTCGGCGAGGCCCGCCTTGCCCTGCTGCCAGTCCCCGATCAGTGCTGCAATCTTGTCGCGGATGCCGTTGGCATCGACATAATGCCAATAGGCCTCGGCTGTCGTCGCGAAACCCGCCGGGACCGCTATGCCTTTTGGGGTCAGATCCTGGATCATTTCACCCAGCGAGGCATTCTTGCCGCCGACCCGGGCGACGTCGGTGCGCCGAAGATGCTCAAACCAGATCACTTGTTCGTTCTCGCCCGCCATGGCGCCCTCCTGATCTCGACCGATCCGCAGCCGCAGAATGAAAGCATCGAGGCTAGGCCCTCATGGATCGTTCGACCTTGATGGAAATCAAGGTCAGGGCGTGTCGGTTGTCGCAGACTGACGGTGATCCTTGACCAATGGGGGAGCAGACATGTCGATACTGTCAGATCGCATCGCCATCGTCGGCGAGATCGGCCCGACCCATTCACGCTTTGCCGTGGCCGATATCGACGAAACGACGATGGACCATTATGTCGTTTTGCGAACGGATGACTTCGATACGATCGAACTGATCATCGACGCCTATCTGAACTCCTTGCCGCATCGCCCGGGAAGGCTGAGCCTTGCCGTGGCCGGCGATGTCGTCGATGGGCAGGCGCGTCTCTTCCATCGTCCCTGGAACTTCAAGGCAAAACAGCTGCAGGACGCGTTTTCCCTGCAATCGGTCAATCTGATGCGCGATATCGAGGCTGTGTCCCTCTCCGTGCCATTGCTGGCGCAACATGACCTCCTGCCGATCTGTGGAACCGCCTCTGCCCAAACCGGACCGAAGGCCATCGCGCTGGTCGAAAGGGACATAGAGGCGGCAGTCGCCATCCCGAATGCTCGATCGTGGACGACGGTATGCGGGCGGGCCGGCGATATCTCTTTCGGCGCCGAGGACGAAGAAGAACTTCTTATCATCAACAGCCTGCGAAGCGGGCCGACCAGGATCGGCCTAAGGAGCCTTTTGACGTCAATCGGTTTTGCCGCTCTTCATGATGCGTTGCGGATCCGGGCGGGACTGAACCTATCGGGCTGGAACGTTCATCAGATCGTTGAAGCATCCGAACTCGACGAGCCGGACCCTTATGCCCGGCAGGCGCTCCAGCGCTTTGTGACCTGGCTCGGCCGCTTCGCGGGAGATCTGGCTGCAGTCTATGGCGCCACGGGAGGCGTCTATCTCGTCGGCGGCCTGGCGAACGACCTGCGCGGCGTTCTGACGGAAGGGGCATTCGCAGCCTCGTTCAAGGCTGCAGGCGGTCCGTCAGGTTTCACCTCAACGGCCTCGGTCCATCTCGTGACGGCATCGAACACAAGCCTGCGCGGCGCAGCTCTGGCGCTTTCCTGATCAGTACAGACCATCGGCCACTGCAGGGAGGGGATAAACCTGGTCATTGGATCGAAGCCGGCTCTCCTCACCGCCAGAAAGAGGGCGTGGCAAGAGAGGCAAAGCCGCAGGAATCTCGAACGGCCAAGGTGGTGAAAAGGCTACAGGGATCATGCGTGTTTACGTTTCGGGGTGGAGCGATGGAGTGGAACGCATCTAGGCGCATCGAGCCTATTATACTGATTTTCACTGACACCGGACGCCGCAGGATCATACGAACCGCGCGGGAGGCCGCTGAAATCCTGATCAAGGAATGGCCCCTCGATGACGGAGAAGAGTTTTTGGATGCCGTAAAGACCTGTCTGGATGTCATCGTTGGCGAGAGTGAGCCGGACCAGCTGCGCGAGGCGATGATCCGCGCGGCAAATGAAGCCGGCCTTAGCGCGATCACGGTCGTTCCTTAATGCCGAGCGTCAAACGTTCCCCTCCGATGCTGCCGCAGTTTCAGCGCCGCGATGCCTGTTTGTGCAAAGGATCCGTCGGTCCCAGCTGATATACGGGACCTGAGAAGCAGAGGCAGGCAGATCTGCCACCATGACCGGAGTCTCTTCCCGACCTTACTGGCCAGATCGTTCGTCGAGGATGGACAGGGCGTCCTGCAGTCTGAGAGCCGCCAGTGCTTCCGTTGCCTCGTCGGGAGACCATCCTGCTTCCAGTGCTGCGGAAAGGAGCCGCGACTCCGTTTGAAGCTCGAGCTTCTCATAGAGCGGCTCGAGGGCCTCGCGCGCGGTGACCACGTGCTGATCGGGCGGAGTAATGGGTGTCGCGGCAACCGTAGGCATAATGCTCCTCCTTTTGAACGCTAAGGTTCGAAACACGATCGCAGGCATGCTTGTTCCGCTCACATCGCATTTTTTGGCCGTATCACGGCTGACGGAAACTGTTGCGAAACTCTGGACGGTCGCAACGTCATCCGTCCCCGGCGTCTCCGGGGTGGCAGCGAAATTCATCGCTCGATGTGAACGAACGGACAGGCTACCGCACAATCGCCGAAAGCGGAAGCAATTTGCGGAAATCGCCCTATTTTGCGGCGTGCATCGCGGATTTTGCAGGAATGGCGCGCTAAGAGGAGCGCCGCCGTATCGCATCCTCCATGCCTGCCAGGTTCTGACGAGACAGTTCGCCGCCGGAAAGAGATGCGTGAGAACGGCTGCTGCTATCAATCGAACACGTGCGCCGTGGGACCAACAGGCAGGCGGTGGTCATCGTCTTGCGGTAGAGGCCGATGAACGGCCCGCAACAGGATGATTTCAGGCCAGGTCGGCCCAAAATCCAAACCCTGTTCTCAACGAAAGAGTTAGAGCCTGATGCCGGCCGAAAACCGCTCACACTTTTCGGCATCATGCTCTAGTGGCAAATGAAAGCATCCGCCGCAATCGATTCGCTGACGGGAAACTCCGATGACCATCGACGCCGCACGAAATCCGCATCCGATCTATTTTGCCGGCGCTTTTGCCACGGGCGGGCTCCTGACTTTCATGGTGCACCTGAACGGCGAGCTGGCACGCTATGGAAACCCGCTGTTTTCGTCCTGGACCGCGCATGGCACCGGCATGCTCGCAGCCGTCATTCTTCTCCTGCTGGTCCATCGGCGGCGCAGGCCAAAGCCGGGCTTGCGCGCGCCTCTGTGGGCCTATCTCGGCGGGCTCTCCGGCGCGGCCACGGTCATGCTGACTTCGACGACGGTCAACTCGCCGCTCGGGCTCTCCGGCACCTTGGCCCTCGGGCTGGCGGGCCAGGTCGTCTTCAGCGTCGCGGCCGACTTCTGGGGGCTGTTCGGCCTGCAAAAGCGGCATCCCGATACCCGCGACATCGTTGCGCTCGGCCTGGTCGTTGCGGGAGCGGCGCTGATCATCCTGTTCGGGCGAGGCGCGGCATGACGCTCTTCATTCTCCTCGCTTGCCTCGGCGGCGTGCTCGTCGGCCTCAGCCGTCAGCTCAATGGGCGGCTGAGCATCTCGACGACGCCGCTGATCGCATCCTTCTGGAATCACGCCATAGGCTTTGCGGTCCTCACCTGCCTCGGTATCGTCGTCGGCGGCCTGCTTCCTGCGGGCGCTGCCGAGGCGCCCTGGTATGCCTATCTCGGCGGTCCGCTCGGCGTCGTCTTCGTGGCGGCCGGCAGTTGGGCGATTGCGCGGATCGGCGCAGTCAACTCGGCTCTGCTGATCATCGGCGGGCAGATGGTCACGGGGGTGGCGTTTGACTATCTCAGCGCCGTGCCGGCCTCCTTCTGGGCGAATGCCGGCGGCATTGTTCTCATCATCGGCGGAATGATGGTCAGCCGGGGACGGCGCAAGGCCGGCGCTCCGAAATAACTCCGGCGGCCCGGCGGGAACGCCTCCCCGCCGCCTGATCGCCAAGCCGCTGCATCCTCAAGCGAGGTATTTGGTAAACCAGTCGACCGTCCGCTGCCAGGCCAGCTTGGCCGCCGCCTCGTCGTAGCGTGGCGTGGTATCATTGTGGAAGCCGTGATTGACGTCGGGATAGATATAGGCCTCGTAAGTTTTTCCCGCGGCTTTCAGCGCCGCTTCATAGGCCGGCCAGCCTTCGTTGACGCCCTTGTCCAGCCCGGCATAGTGGAGCAGCAGCGGCGCCTTGATCTTCGGCACGTCTTCGGCGCGCGGCTGCCTGCCGTAGAACGGCACGGCGGCGGCAAGTTCGGGATAGGCGACCGCCGCCGCATTCGCCACGCCGCCGCCGTAGCAGAAACCGACGATGCCGACCTTGCCGGTGGTGAGGTCGCTCTTCATCAGAAACTCGACTGCCGCGAAGAAGTCGTTCATCAGCTTTTCCGGATCGACCTTCTGCTGCAGTTCCCGTCCCTTTTCGTCATTGCCGGGATAGCCGCCGACCGAGGTGAGGCCATCGGGCGCCAGCGCGATAAAGCCGGCCTTCGCCACGCGCCGCGCCACATCCTCGATATAGGGGTTGAGGCCCCTGTTCTCGTGCACGACCACCACGGCGGCGACCTTGCCGGTGGCGTTTTTGGGGCGGACGAGATAGCCGCGCACATCGCCATTTCCTTTCGGCGAGGGGTAGGTGATATATTCGGCGGCGATATCCGGATCGGTGGCCTCGACCTGGGTCGCCAGCGCATAATCAGGGCTCAGCGACGCCAGGATGGCGGCCGCGGTCACGCCGCCGACGGCGAATTTGCCGGCGCGGTCGAGAAACTCGCGCTTGGTGATCCGCCCGTGCGCGTAATAATCATAGAGTTCGAGCAGTTCCTGTGGGAAATCCTTGGCTGTCATGCGGGTCATGATGGCTCCTCCTGGCCTCGGGTTCCCATCCATCTTACACACGCCAGCGTGCTCGACTTTTCAACATTTCGCGAGTTCTGCGTGAGCTTGCCGGCGCTATTGCCGACAGTTGCAACCATTCGGCGCTTCCGCATCCGGTCATCGACCGCACGAAAATCGAAAGCCGCCCGCCGGTTTATGAAAATTAATTTCATAGGCGTGGCGTGAGGCCCGTTTTCTATTGACGCCTCTCAATTTTTGTCCCAACTTAAAGAAAATAAATTACTTAATCGGGAACTGGATCGGCATGAAAGTGGGCATCATCGGGCTCGGATTCCGGCTCGGCTACCTCGGCTACGTCTTCAAAGCGATTGATAGCAGCTTCGACATCGTCGGTTACGTGGATCCCGATCCCGCCGGACTTCCCGGCTTGACGGAAAAGGGTATTTCCGCCGGCAAGGCCTACGGCTCGCCGGAAGAGCTGCTTGCCTCCGAAAAGCTCGATCTGCTGATGATCGGCTCGCCCAATCATATGCATCTCGGCCATATCAGGCTCGGGCTTCAGGCCGGTCTGAAAGTCTTCTGCGAAAAGCCGATCGTCACGACCATCGCCGAAAGCATCGAGCTTGCCCATCTGATGGCGCAGTTCGGCCATGAGCGGCTGATGGTCGGCCTCGTGCTGCGTTACTCCCCGCTCTACAAGGACCTGCGCGCCATCCAGGCCGAGGGCAAGCTCGGCCAGATCGTCTCGATCGAGGCTTCCGAACATATCGAGCCCTATCACGGCGCCTTCTTCATGCGCGACTGGCGCCGCTACGAGCGCTATTCCGGCAGTTTCATGCTGGAGAAATGCTGCCACGACCTCGACCTTTACAATGGTGTGGTCGGCGCGCGGCCGGAGCGGGTTGCCAGTTTCGGCGGCCGCAAGAGCTTCATCCCGGCCAACGATCCGGCTCGGGAGGGCATCAACGATCTCGAGCTGTTCCACCGCAAGCCGAGCGGCTGGATGGGGTCGGACAAGGTCTTCGACAGCGATGCCGACATCATCGATTACCAGGTGGCGATCGTCGAATATGAAAACGGCGTCGGCATGAACTTCCACACCAATCTGAACGTGCCCGACCAATTCCGCCGCTTTGCCATCATGGGCTCGCGCGGCATGGCCGAAGGCGATTTCGTGCGTGGCTATCTCAACGTGCATGAGCAGCTGACCGGCGACAAGATCGTCGCAAACACTTATGCCGCCACCGAACTTTCCCAGCATTACGGCGCCGACGAACAGATGGCGAGCGACCTCTTGGAAAGCGTGCGCACCGGGCTCGAGCTTCCCGTCTCCACCCTCAATGCGCTCGAGGCCGGTATCCTGGCCCTTGCCATGGACGAAGCGAGGATGAAGAAATCGGTCATCGACCTGCGTCCCGTCTGGGATCGCTTCGACGAGGCCCTTCACGCCAGAGCGGCTTGAGGAAGGCGGCAAGATGAGTGTTCAAAGAAGCGCCTTCATCTTCGCCTGGATCCTCCTCCTTCCGGCCCTTCTCTACGTTCTCGCCATTGTCGCCTACCCCCTCGTCGATACCTTCATTCTCTCCTTCACCGACGCGTCGCTGAAGAAGACCACCAATTGGGTCGGCTGGATCAATTACGAGAAGATCTTCAACGCCACCTTTGCCGAGGTCATTTTCCGCACTTTCATCTGGACCTTCTTCTCGGTCGCGCTGAAAATGGTGATCGGCACGTTCGGCGCCTGCATGCTGAACGCCGCCGTGCCCGGCCGCTCACTGTTCCGGCTTTTGACCATGCCGCCCTGGATCGTGCCGATGGCGATCGGCATCTTCATGTGGGGCTGGATGTATAATGGCCAGTTCGGGATGATCTCGGGTCTGCTGCAGCGTTTCGGCCTGGTCGACGGCCCGGTCGCCTTCCTCGCCTATGGCAGCACCGCCTTCTGGGCGACGATCGTCACCGATGTCTGGATCGGCGTGCCGCTGGTGACGATCTACTTCCTGGCGGCGATCCAGTCGATCCCGAAGGATCTCTACGAGGCCGCCTGGACCGACGGCGCCGGCCGCTGGTACCGCTTCCGCCGCATCACCCTGCCGCTGATGGTGCCCGCCATCATCACCATGTCGATGCTGTCGCTGATCGCCACCTTCAATTCGTTCGACATCATCTGGATCCTGACACAGGGCGGCCCGAGCGGCGAGACGACGACGATGATCATCGACACCTACCAGACGGCGATCGGCTCGAAGAAATACGGTGAAGGTGCAGCGCGCGCCGTCTTGATCTGCATCTTCCTGTCGCTCTTCTGCTTCGCCTATTTCCGCGTCACCCGCCGCCTCAACCCGGAGAAGCGCGCATGAGCAGTGCTGCCATGATCGACCGTTACCGCTGGTGGGAAATCATCCTGATCTATTGCGGCATCGCGCTGTTTCTGTTCTTCGTGCTGGCGCCCTTCGTCGAGGGCTTCCTGGTGTCGCTGAAACCGCTCGCCCAGCTCTTCTCCTCGCCCTATCGTTTCTGGCCGGAGAACGGTTCGTTCGAAGCCTACCGGACGATGTGGATCAGCGTGCCGGGCTTCGGGCGCTATATCTTCAACTCCTTCTTCATCTCGATCATCGTCACGCTGATCGTGCTCTGCCTCGTCATTCCGGCGGCTTATGCCTTCGCCAAGTTCGAATTCAAGGGCATGGGTATCCTGCTCGGCGCCTTCCTGACGGTGAACATGTTCTCCGGCGCCGTGCTGTTGATCCCGCTCTTCCGGCTGATGCGCAGCATGGGTGTGCTCAACACCTATCTCGCCATGATCGTGCCGGGCGTCGCCTTCCTCATCCCGTCGGCGATCTGGCTGCTGCGCACCTACATGATCCGCATTCCCCAGGAGCTCAACGAAGCCGCCTATATGGATGGCGCCAGCCACTTCTACACGCTTCGCCGCGTCATCCTGCCCATTGCGATGCCGGGCATCATCGTCGTCGCCATCACCACCTTCATCGGCGCCTACGCCCAGCAATTCATCTTCGCGCTGACCTTCAACTCGAAGACCGAATACATGCCCCTGCCGGTGGGGCTCTTTGCTTACTTCGGCAAGCAGGAGGTCATCTGGAACGAACTGATGGCGGCTTCCTTCGTCGGCATCGCGCCGGCGATGGTCGTCATCTTCTTCCTTCAGCGTTACCTCGTCGGCGGTCTGACCGCCGGTGCGGTGAAACAATAAAAGCAAAAAACGTGTGAACAGCCAACCAAGAATGGGAGTTACGACGTGAGCATAACAATCAAGACAGGCCTTATGGCGCTCGCCTTGCTCGGTTCGACGGCACTGACCGCGGTCACTGCCCATGCGGCCGACAAGGAAATCAGCTGGATCTATTGCGGCGACACGATCGATCCGGTCCACACCAAATACATCAAGCAGTGGGAAGAAAAGAACGCGGGCTGGAAGGTCACGCCTGAAGTCGTCGGCTGGGCGCAGTGCCAGGACAAGGCAACGACGCTTGCCGCCGCCGGCACGCCGGTGGCCATGGCCTATGTCGGCTCGCGCACGCTGAAGGAATTCGCCCAGAACGACCTCATCGTTCCGGTGCCGATGACGGATGAGGAAAAGAAGGCTTACTATCCGCACATCGTCGATACGGTGACCTTCGAGGGCAACCAGTGGGGTGTTCCGATCGCCTTCTCCACCAAGGCGCTCTACTGGAACAAGGACCTGTTCAAGCAGGCCGGCCTCGATCCCGAGAAGCCGCCGAAGACCTGGGCCGAAGAAATCGAGATGGCCAAGACCATCAAGGAAAAGACCGGCATTCCGGGCTTCGGTCTCTCGGCCAAGACCTTCGACAACACGATGCACCAGTTCATGCATTGGGTCTACACCAACAACGGCGCGGTAACGGATGCCGAAGGCAAGATCACCCTCGACAGCCCGCAGATTCTCGCCGCGCTGAAGGCCTACAAGGATATCGTCCCCTACTCCGAGGAAGGCCCGACGGCCTATGAGCAGAACGAAGTCCGCGCCATCTTCCTCGACGGCAAGGTCGCGATGATCCAGGCCGGATCGGGTGCCGCCTCCCGCCTGAAGGAGACGAAGATCAACTGGGGCATCACGACGCTGCCGCTCGGCCCCGATGCCAAGGGTCCGGGCACGCTCCTGATCACCGACAGCCTGGCGATCTTCAAGGGTTCGGGCGTCGAGGACAAGGCGACCGAATTCGCCAAGTTCATCACCTCGCCGGATGTGCAGTCGGAATACGAACTGCAGGGCGGCGCCGGCCTCACGCCGCTGCGTCCCTCGAAGAAGGTCGACGAATTCGTCGCCAAGGACCCCTATTGGAAGCCGCTCATCGAAGGCATCGACTATGGTGGTCCCGAGCCGCTCTTCACCGATTACAAGGGCTTCCAGAATTCGATGATCGAGATGATCCAGTCGGTCGTCACGGGCAAGGCCGAACCGGAAGCCGCGCTCAAGAAGGCTGCCGGCGAAATCGAAGCTTTCAAGTAAGCGGCTTCGACGCCTTGGGATCGCGGAGGCAACAATCCGCGATCCCTCCCCTGCAGCGTCGCACGTCTTGTCGGATGCGCAACGCTGCAGCGCCTTGCATTATGCAGTAATGATGATCGAACGTGCGACAAAGGCCGCCGGCGGAGACAGATTTTTGGGACAGCTCCTTCTCAACAAAGTTCAGAAATTCTACGGCGATTATGAAGTTCTGAAGGGCGTGCAGCTCGAGGTGAGGAATGGCGAGTTCGTCGTCTTCGTCGGCCCGTCCGGCTGCGGCAAGTCCACGCTGCTGCGGATGATCGCCGGTCTCGACGCAACGACGGCGGGCGACATCATCATCAACGGCGTCAGGGTCAACGACCTGCCGCCGGTCAAGCGCGGCATCGCCATGGTGTTCCAGTCCTACGCGCTCTATCCGCACATGACCGTCTTCGAAAACATCGCCTTCCCGCTGCGCGTCGAGAAGATGGAAGAGGCAAAGCTCAAGGCCAAGGTGGAAAACGCCGCGCGCATCCTGCATCTCGACCAGCGGCTGCAGCAAAAACCCGGCATGCTCTCCGGCGGACAGCGCCAGCGCGTCGCGATCGGCCGCGCCATCGTGCGCGAACCGAAGATATTCCTGTTCGACGAGCCGCTCTCGAACCTCGATGCGGCGCTGCGCGCCGACATGCGCATCGAGCTTGCTAAGCTGCACCGGGCGTTGAAGGCGACGATGATCTACGTGACTCACGACCAGGTCGAGGCCATGACGATGGCCGACCGCATCGTCGTGCTCGACGCCGGCAACATCTCCCAGACCGGCGCGCCGCTGGAGCTTTATCACAAGCCGGCCAACCAGTTCGTCGCCGGCTTCATCGGCAATCCGAAGATGAATTTCCTGCCCGTGACCTGCAAGGGCGTCAGCGCCGCCGGCGTCGAGGTGGATTATCAAGGCCAGACCGCCGTTCTGCCGGTAATGCCGCGCGACGGCATATCAGGCAAGACCCTGACGCTCGGCATCCGGCCGGAGCATATCCAGCTCAACGGCGGCGATATCGTCTTCACAGTGACCCCGACGGTGATCGAACGCCTCGGCGCCAACACGGTCGCCTACGCCTCTCTCAACGGCGAGGCCGAAAATTTCTGCGCCATGCTCCCCGGCAGCGTCGGCATCCGCGCCGACGCGCCTGTGACAACCGGCATCAATGCCGCCGATTGCCATCTCTTCGACGAGGCGGGCATCGCCTTCGAGCGGCGGGTGGAGCTGACGGAAATCGATATGAATGTGATCAACCCGACGGCCGCTTGAAACGACTGCCTCAGTGTCGGCAGTTCGTTTCTGCCCGGGGGTCGGTCGATTGCGGGGATTGGTGATATGACTGCATTGCGTCTTCAAGTTGGCCACCAATTGGCCGCGGTGCGCACCCTGAAAGCCGCCGTTGGCTGGAGCGCTGGCAATACCTACATGGCCGAGCCACATAACCCATTCTCGACGAAAGTCTCATGTAACCGTTCTAGATGATCCGCAATAATTGTACAACTGTGAGATCACGGCGGATCCCGCGGCAGTCTTCGTTCGCGGCACAGACTGGAAGCTTAACCATCATCACAGAAGCCGTATAGCATCCTTGTATTCAAAAGAGTTCTGATGCCTGCGTTTGAAGACGTCCGTTGAAAGCGAGTTGATCTTCCAACTTGATGAACCAGACACCCAACGGGTCCGGGTCGTAATTGGTCACATTGAATGTGGTTGCCCTCAGCTCGACTGATTTATCGTAGGTCTTATTACTGTGGCCTACAGTCTGATTGATGAAGACCTTATAAATACGGTCGGGAGGCGAGAAATCAGTCGGAAAATTGAATGTTAGACTTATAGTGTTCCCGGCGAAGCTGAGATCATTCAAGTACAGTGCTCTGGCGAGAAAGAGAGTGCCGCGAGCCCGTTCAACGATGAGTTTGTAGGGGCAAGCAATTCCCGCCTGCTCAAGTAAATATCCAAATGTCTGCATATCCGACTGCGTTCTGAAGACGATTCCCCGAAGGTGTGGAGTCAAAGGGACGTGCCCCTCGACGCTCACCTCGGACATCCGCATGTTGGTGATGTATTCTTTGTTTTCGGAATTTGTGGGGGCGTCGTGATAGATCGCGTCGAAATCTAACTGATTAAACGTAAGCGGGTAGGTCACCCCACGTATCTTTAGGGCCGCTGAACGGTCATTCTCTAGCATGAGTCATGCGGAGAAACCTATGAGCGACAGTGTGAATCATCATCGAACATTCGAGGTCCTGACGGCGGAGCCGGTGCAGTCTCGACGCAAGCCACGTCATTGGTCGGACGAAGAGAAGGCACAGCTTGTCGCCGAGGCACTCTCGCCGGGGGCCAATGTGTCGGCGATTGCGCGGTCTCAGGGATTGGACCCGTCGCAGCTCTATGCCTGGCGTCGTAAGGCGCTCTCGTCGGGAATGGTCGCGCCACTGACGGAGGGAGCGCGCGCGCCAGTCAAGTTCACGCGCTTTGAGGCGGTGGCCGGTTCGATGGTGGAGATCGTCGTGGGCGATGTTGTGGTGCGCGTCGGCGGCGATGTTGATGCCGATCACCTGACCAAGATACTCCGGGTGGTCCGCACGGCATGATCGCTTCCGGTGTGGTGGTTTACGTGTCGTGCCAGCCGGTCGACTTCCGCAAGGGGGCCGCGTCTTTGATGGCGCTGGTCCGAGATGGCGGTCTCGACCCGTTCAATGGCTCGCTTTACGTGTTCCGGTCGAAGCGGTCGGACCGTGTTCGCATTGTCTGGTGGGACGGCTCAGGCGTCTGCCTCTATTCGAAAACCCTGGAAGAGCAAGGCTTTTGCTGGCCGGGTATATCGGCGGCGCGGATGCGTCTCGACCATTCGCAACTGATGGCGCTTCTGGCGGGGCTCGATTGGAAAAAGATCCGACCGGCCAAGATCAGGCGGCCGTTGTTGACGGGCTGAAACCGGCCTGCGGCAAGATGAATCATGTGGCTGTAATGATTGGGAAAGCGGCTGTTCTTGTGCTCTATTGCCTCCATGGATTTGCCCGTTTCCGACCTGCCAGACGACGTCGATGCGCTGAAAGCGATGATCCTTGCGATGGCGCGCGAGCAGGCTGCGAACGAGACCCGGCTTGCAGCCGCGGCGGCAGAGGTCGAGCGGCTGAAGGCCGTCGAAGTGAGCGCCAACGAACGGATCGCCAACCTCACGGCGATCCTGAAGGTTTTGCAGCGCACGCAACATGGCAAGCGATCCGAGCGGCTGCGCCTGGCCGTCAATGACGAACAGGTTTCCTTTGCGTTCGAGGAGGTCGAGACCGGCCTTGCGGCAATCCAGAGCGAACTCCACCGCGCGACCGGGGACAAGCCGAAGCGCGCGCCGCGTCCGCGCAAGGGCTTTGCCGCTCATCTCGAACGCATCGAGGAGGTTATCGAGCCGGAAATCCCGGCCGACTGCGCGGGGCTGGAAAAGGTTCTGATCGGCGAGGATCGCTCCGAGCGGCTGGACGTGGTGCCGCCGAAGTTCCGGGTGATCGTGACGCGCCGCCCCAAATACGCTTTCCGGGGCCGCGACGGTGTAGTTCAGGCCCTGGCGCCGGCACACCTTATCGAAAGCGGCCTGCCGACGGAGCGGCTGCTCGCCTATATCGCCGTGTCGAAATACGCCGACGGACTTCCGCTTTACCGGCAGGAGGCGATCTATGTGCGCGATGGCGTCGAGGTCAGCCGGTCGTTGATGGCGCAGTGGATGGGGCATCTGGGCTTCGAATTGCAGATGGTCGCCGATTATATCCTCGACCGGGTCAAGGAGGGCGAAAGGGTCTTCGCCGACGAGACGACCTTGCCCACGCTTGCCCCCGGTTCCGGGAAAACCACCAAGGCCTGGCTGTGGGCCTACGCACGCGATGATCGACCCTACGGTGGAACCAGTCCGCCGATGGTTGCCTATCGCTTTGAGGACAGCCGGGGCGGCGATTGCGTGGCGCGTCATCTCGCCGGATTCAGCGGCATCCTGCAGGTTGACGGCTACTCAGCCTATACCAGCCTGGCCAAGACGCGGGCCAAAACCGGCAGCAATGAACCCATCCAGCTCGCAGGCTGCTGGGCACACCTGCGGCGCAAGTTTTACGATCTGCACATCAGCGGAGTCTCTCAGGCCGCAACGGAATCGATCGTCGCCATGACCGAGTTGTGGAAGTTCGAGGACGAAGTCCGCGGCAAGAATGCCGAGAGCCGCGCGGCGCGACGCCAGGAAGAATCCGCGGCCATCGTCGCCAGCCTCTTCGAGCTCTGGGAAAAGGAGCTTGGCAAGGTCTCGGGAAAATCCAAAACCGCCGAGGCGATCCGCTATGCGCTCACCCGGCGAGAGGCGCTGGAACGCTTTCTCACGGACGGTCGCATCGAGATCGACTCCAACATCGTCGAACGGGCGATCAGGCCCCAAACGATTACGAGAAAGAACAGTCTATTCGCCGGCAGCGAGGGCGGTGGACGAACCTGGGCGACGGTGGCCACCTTATTGCAAACGGCCAAAATGAATGGCGTCGATCCGCTCGACTGGCTCTCGCAGACCTTGACCCGCATTGCTCAAGGCTGGCCAGCATCCGAAATCGAAGCGCTCATGCCCTGGAACTTCAAGCCTGACGTTATCGGCTGACCGCTTACGATTAAACGCCACATCGCCATCTAGGAATGTCTTCGAACGTTGCACATTGCCGCTACTGAACTTTGCTCCTGGAAGCGTGATTACGGAGACAAAGTCGAACAAAAACATGACCGGAATGGACATATGATTTGGCAGGCGCCATTGGTCAGCGATGCATTTTATGCCCTCCGTCCGGAAGTGAAATCCATTTTTGGGTCGAAAATAGAGACGTGCGCACGAGTGGGCACCATCAAAAATATTGAGTGCCCCGCCGTTAGCGACATCAAGAAAGTCAGTCGCATTGTTCCGGCAACGAAGTTCATTATGCCGGACAATATTAATTGCTGTGGTGACGTCGCACGCGTGATACAGAAAGTGGGGCCAACTTGACCTGCCACTGCGAATTTCCTCCAGGATGGATTAGAGTCCGGCCCATTGAAGGACGGACGAATGAAGAAGCAGCGATTTACGGAAGAGCAGATTATTGCGGTGCTGAAGGAGCAGGAGGCTGGCGCGAAGGCAGCCGACCTCTGCCGCAAGCACGGGATTTCAGAAGCGACGTTTTATAACTGGAAAGCCAAATTTGGCGGCATGGACGTCTCCGAGGCGAAGCGTCTGAAGGCGCTCGAGGACGAGAATGCCAAGCTAAAGAAGTTGCTGGCCGAGCAGATGCTGGATGCAGCCGCACTCCGCGAGCTTCTTGCAAAAAAATGGTAGGGCCTGCCGCCAAGCGTGAAGCCGTCACGCATCTGAAGGCCGTCATGGGTCTTTCGGAGCGTCGGGCCTGCCAGATCATATCTGCCGACCGCAAGACGATCCGTTATCGGTCAAGTCGACCGCCGGAGGTCGATCTGCGAGCGAAGCTGCGCGACCTCGCCAACGAGCGGCGGCGTTTTGGCTACCGTCGGCTGTTCATCCTGCTTCGGCGAGATGGAGAGCCGTCCGGCGTCAATCGCATATACCGTCTTTATCGCGAGGAAGGGCTTTCCGTTCGCAAGCGAAAGGCCCGGCGGCGTGCTGTCGGCACGCGTGCACCGATCCTGGTCGAGGCGAAAGCCAATGCCCGCTGGTCGCTGGATTTCGTCCACGACCAGTTTGCCTGCGGCAGACGATTCCGCGTCTTGAATGTCGTTGATGACGTGACGCGCGAATGCCTGGCAGCGATCCCGGACACGTCTATCTCTGGTCGACGTGTTGCTCGAGAACTGACAACGCTGATCGAACGACGCGGCAAGCCCGGAATGATTGTCTCCGACAACGGCACCGAACTAACGTCGAATGCCATTCTCGCCTGGTCGAGGGATCACAAGGTGGAGTGGCACTACATCGCGCCGGGGAAGCCGATGCAGAACGGCTATGTCGAGAGTTTCAACGGTCGGATGCGCGACGAGTTGCTCAACGAGAGCCTCTTCTTCGGCCTCGATCATGCCCGCAGCGCCATTGCTGAATGGGCTGACGACTATAACCATTTCCGGCCACACTCGTCGCTCGGATACCAGACCCCGGCAGGCTACGCCGGGAGCATCGCCGCAACCGGCTCCAACGCTGCGCAAGATGAAAGCTTCGCGTTTCCGCCGGTTGCTCCCACCGCGCCAGTTGGCGTATTCAAAGCCGCCGAGGCTCTAATCGCAGCCGGATGAAACTTCCGTGGCAGGTCAAACTGGCTCGATTTCCAGTTAGACGATCGGCTTGCTCTTTCACATGCTGTTGAGCCCGCGCTAGAGTGAGAGGCACGCTTGCTCTCCGTAACCGGACGCCACGGTATCCAGTTGAGCACCACTCTTTCGGTCTTCGCGGCTGATGTACAGTGCATGACCGGGGCTAGCCTCAGGCCAGCCGGGTTTACTAATCTCTGCAACTCTCACGTAAGGCAACGACGCGAGGATTGGAAAGAGATAGGACTTCAGCTTCTTTGATGGCTCGTCTGCGAACTGGTCACCGGTAAACATACCGTTCTGGAGTGACGACCACGCCGCTTCAACAAGTTCGTGGTCGATCATCTCCGTTCGGCCGGTTGACCGTTCAATTAGAATATCACCGTCATCGACCCAGCGGGCTACAAATTCCGATGTCTTTCGAAGCGTCGAGAAATGGTTGCCGCGCTGAATTCTCGTCATGATGTCATGGCGGAATTCGTTGAAGCTGATAGGCACTCGCCGCACTTCCGGCCTGTTATGCTCAGCAACAAATGTCTGAGGAACTTGATAGTCGTGAACGTAGACGGGAATGTCGATCTTTGACAGGTAGCGTTCCATCAGCGGTCTAACATCCTTCCAGTTCAAGTTTCCATTTCCGCAGCCCAAAGGTGGGAAGGAAATCGAGGCGATTCCCATCTGTTTGTAGGACCGCTGGAAGGTCTCGAGTCCAGCTTCAATGTACTCAATCTTTGAAGGTTGCCGCCAGGTCGTTTTAGTCGGGAAGTTCAGAATCCAGTGGTCCGACGCGCGCCAAAGATGGAGCTTTCCGACGTCCAGAGAATGGCTGTCGCAAAGCTTCTTGTAGGCCTTGAACATGGCGGGGTAGCGCTCTCTGAATTCGAGTGCGATACCCTTTCCCATCACGCCTACGACGTTCACAGTGTTGACGAGGGTCTGAGCAGGAGAGTCGAATAGGCTTGTTCGCACGTATGTTAGCAAAGAATCACCCCAATGTTCTCTATCTGTTCTGGAATTTATACCATATTGCCCGCATGAGGTCGCGCTGATTCAGTCAAGCGCTATTGTGTGTCCACGTGATGAACGTAGGTGTGGCCATATTGCCGCGATTTCAGGAAACAGTCCGCCAATCTATAACGTTGCATCGAGCTCCTTCGCGATAAAACGAGGGTAGTCGAGGCATCGCAAAATAGAGAGCCCTCAACCTGAAGCGCTCCTATCGGAAGGATGAATTTCACGACCTCAGAGTCACCAAAACTGCGTTCATTTACAGTAGCATTCCGATAGAACGTCGCTAATGGCAGTCAGTCCCCCTTCCGGCCCAAATCGGTCACTCTCGAAGCCGGGACCAAGATCGCTGTTGCGCGTTGCGGAAGTCGGCGTTCTTCTGCTGTAGGTCCCATTCAAGAAAGGCGTCGCCACCATGTCTCGCGACATCGGCAACTGTATTCTTGCCGATACTAAAATCGCGAGTGATCCACCACGAACTGCGACCTTCGGGGACCGGGCCTATTTCGCCCTCAACCGAAACTGCCCCCTACCAGACGAGGCCGCGGGCTGCGACCTCCTCGACGCGCGTCACCACTCCACCCCGATGAAACACCATCGTATCAAACAGGTTGGAGACCACGCAGGTGTGGTTCGGGATGATGAAGAGCTTTTCGCCGATCTGCGGGCGGGGGCCGGTGCAGGTCGAAAGATCGATCACGCCGTGTTCTTCCGAGAGGCTGGTGATGCGGGCTTCTGAATAACCGACAATCAGGCCGTAATCGCTGAAGCCCTGAAGATCCGAGGTCAGCGCCTTCGAGCCGGCATCGATGACGGCGCGGTCGGCGGTTGGGCGGGAGACGACGGTCGCCAGCACATGCATGGCGCAATCGTCCTCGCTGCAATGGCCCATGCGCAGCATCTGGCGGTCGTTGTAGATATAGGTACCGGCGCGGTGTTCCGTCGCCGAGGGGACGAGGTGCGCCTCGAACAGGCTCGGCGTGCCGCCGTTGCTGACGATCGGGCAGCTTATGCCGTCCGCTCGCAGGCGCTGCAGCGTCTCGGTGATGAAGGCTTCGACGGCGGCGGCCGATTGCGGCTTCGGATAGGTCACGATGCCGCCGAAGATCAGGCCGTCGGCAGCGGTGATGCGCCTGGCGAGCGAGGCGGCTTCATCCGATGTCTGCACGCCGCAGCGGCCGCCGCCGGTATCGCATTCCACCAGTACGGTCAGTGGCTTATGGCCGGAGAAATGCGCAGCCAGCCCGTCGACCGTCGTTTCGCTGTCGGCGACGACCTTGAGGGCTGAAATCCTGTCGTTCAACCTGGCCAGGCGCTCGAGCTTCTGCTGCCCGAGGATGTTGAAGGTGATGAGGATGTCGTTGAAACCGGCTTCGGCGAAAACCTCGGCTTCGGTGACCTTCTGGCAATTGATGCCCTTGGCGCCGGCGGCGACCTGGGCGACGGCGAGCGCCGGGATCTTGTGCGTCTTGATATGCGGGCGGAAGTTCAGCCCGTGCTCATCCATATAGGATTGAACGCGGGCGATATTGGCAGCCAGCCGGTCTTCATCGATGACAGGACGCGGCGTCGAGAGATCGGCAATCCTGTCTCCTGCCCTGGCGACCACGGCAAAGCTGGCATCATGCATCTAGGCGGCTCCGCGTTGTACCCCGTGTGGATCGGCGACGATCGGCCAGATCGTCTTCGGCGCCCGCCGATAGGGTGTCGTCGCCGGATTATTGGGATAGGGCGTTCCGGCGGAGCAGTAAAGGATCTCGGCGGCGATCTTCGAGAAGGAGGCGAAGAAGTGATTGGTGGATTTGATCACCAGGATCCTCTGCTTCGTGGGATCGATGCCCATCACCGAAAACAGGCTCGGATCGAAGCTTTGGGCGCGCGTCGAATTGAGGATGATGTCGATGCCATCGAGCACGATATGGGCGGCATCGCCGAAGGGCGCCAGGCTCTCACCGAAACGCATCTCGGCATTTTTCACCAGCCTGACGACCTTGACGGTGCCGTCGATGGGATTGCCGGTGCCGGGTGCGGATTTGGCGCCGAAGCGCAGCGGGATTTCAGCCCCCTCGCCTGCCGCAAAACAGATCTGCACCGCCATCGGATCCCAGATGGTGCCGATGACAGCACTCTTGACGCCGCGGGCCATCAGCTCGGCGAGGATGACGGTCGCGTCACCCGCCGTGCCGCCGCCCGGATTGTCCCAGACATCGGCGATGACGACCGGCCATTGGGTGGCGGCGATAGCGCGCGCCACGGCTTGCTTTTCATCGATCTGCGGCACCATGAAGGTGCCGCGTTTGGAAAAGAGTTCGAGGCCGAGCTCGCGCGCCAAGGCCGCACCCTTCTCCGGCTTGTTGTCGGTGACGACGAGCAGTTTCGTTCCCATCTCGGGAACGTCGCCGACCATGAAGCCGTGGATCACCGAGATCGACAGGACCTCGGCATCGTCCCTTTCGATCCGCATGATCTTGTCGACGAAGGAACGCATCGGGTCGCGCGAGGTCGGGAAGACGTCGATCATGCGGCAGTCGAATACCGACATGACTGGCTTCACCCGGCCTTCCAATGTATCGACGGTGATGCGCCAGAGGTCCTCGGCGCGATCGACAAAATCGGTATGCGGAAACTCCTTGAAATAGACGGCGAAATCAAGCGCCGCAACGCGCTTGGCAGTCAGATGGCTGTGCGGATCGAGCTCGGCGCAGATGAGGACGTCGGGCCCGACGATCTCGCGCATGCGTGAGAGAAGATCGCCTTCGGTATCCTCGTAGCCGGCGGCGACCATGGCGCCGTGCAGGCCCATGACGACGGCATCAACAGGCATTGCCGCCTTGAGCTGGTCGAGGATTTCGTCGCGCAAACCCTCATAGGTCGTCCGGTTGACCAGGCCCGCCGGATCGGCCCAGGCGGCGGTGCCCTCGATCAGCTCCCAATCTTTTTCTTTGGTCACGCGCCGGCCGACGGTGATCGGTGCGGTGCAGAGTGTCGGCGTTTCTGGATGCTGGCCGGGCGGGGCATAAAGCGAGGCTTCGAAGGCGCGGCGATCCACGCAGATCGGGGAGAAGGTGTTGGTCTCGGTCGCCAATGCTGCCGTGAATATGCGCAAGAAAGTGGCCTTCGTGTTGCGGGCCCCGCTTTCACCCCATCGGGTTCGGCAGGTAGCCGGTGAAACCTGAGATCTTCCAGCGTCCCTCGTGCAGCCTGCAATAATAGAGCGTCTGCCACTGCAGGACATCGCGGCTGCCGTCGGCCCTGGTGATGCCGCCGTCGAATTTCTTGCGGACGAGCGCCATGTCGCCTTCGATCTCGATATCTTCGAGCGTCGTCGTGGTGAAGATCGCCGTGCGCGGATCTTCCGCGAAGCTCTGTCCGGCGAAATCCCTCGCCTGCCGCAGCCACTCCTCGCGATAGGCCGACAGCGTCGGAAAGGCGAGCCGCCACTTGTCGGGGTTCACCTCCTTGCGGCCGTCGATGCCGATGAAGCCCTCTTCGACGAAATCATCCTCGACCATCGACCAGTCGGCGGCGAGAAACGCGTCGATATCGCGCGAAACGAGCATTTCCCAGATCGCATGCCGGGCGCTGTCGGATGGGAAAGGGTTCTGAAAAGGATCGCGCATGTCCGCCCCGGATTGAAATTCTTTTCATAAATCGTGTTTTTCACTGGTCAAATTCTGCTTTCTATGGTCATTTGTCAACGTATCAAGAAAATAATTTGCAAGGACTTCAGCATGTCCATCAAGCGCTATGGCACGGTTCAAACGGGCGCCGGCGGCAAGACGCTGCCATTCGCGCGTGCGGTCGAAGCCGATGGCTGGCTCTATGTTTCCGGGCAGGTTGCGATGGAAAACGGCGAAATCATCGACGGCAACATCGTCGCCCAGACCCATAAGACGATCGCCAACGTGCTCGCGATCCTGGAAGAGGCGGGCTACGGCGTCGAGGATGTGGTGCGCGTCGGCGTCTGGCTCGATGATCCCCGCGACTTCTGGACCTTCAACAAGATCTATCAGGAATATTTCGGCGAGCATCCGCCGGCACGCGCCTGTGTGCAATCGTCGATGATGGTCGATTGCAAGGTTGAGATCGATTGCGTGGCCTATAAAAAGAAGGACGCGTAGCGAACAATCGGAGGGAGGCGGTTTGGATATCTTTTCGACATTGCAGGAAGATAAGAGCCGGCTTTCTCCTTCGGAAAACCGCATCGCGGAGATCATCGTCAACGATTTCGAGTTTGCGGTGAATGCCTCGATCATCGAGCTCGCCGAACGGGCCGAGGTCTCGCCGCCGACCGTCACCCGCTTTTGCCGGCGGCTCGGCTGCGAGAGCTTTTCCGATTTCAAGGTGCAACTCGCCCGCACCGCCCATATCGGCGTGCGCTATCTGAAGCCGGAATCGAAAAGCACCGATCCGGCCGATGTCGCCCAGGATATCATCACCAAGGCGCAGAACGCGCTGTTTCTCCTGCACCGCTCGCTCGATCTCGCGGCGATCGAAGCGGCCGTTTCGTTTATCGCCAAGGCCGATATGATCTATGCCTTCGGCTCGGGCGGCAATTCGTCGATGATCGCCGACGAGCTGCAGAACCGTCTCTTCCGTCTCGGGCTGCGCATCACCGCCAGTTCCGATCACAGCATGCAGCTGATGATGGCGGCGGCGGCGAAGCCGGGCGACGTGCTGATTGGCTCGTCCTTCTCCGGGCGCAATATGGAGCTGGTGCGCGCCTTCGCGCTTGCCCGCGAGAACAAGGTGAAGACGATCGCTTTGACCCAGACAGACAGCCCGGTCGCCAAGGCGGCCGAAATCGTCGTGCCGATCGACCTTCCCGAGGGCAACAACATCTACCGTCCGACCTCGACGCGCATCGCCTATATCGCGACGGTCGACATTCTCTCAAGCCTGGTCGCCTATGCCGTCCAGCCGAAGGCGACGACCACGCTTCGGCGCATCAAGCAGCAGCTCGTCATCCACCGCGACGGCGACGACCGGCAGTTGCTTGGAGATTGAAATCCATGAGCGGGAGCAAGAGACCATGACCCAATCGGCAGCCATCGTCACCGGCGCTGCAGGCGATATCGGTGCGGCGATCGCCGCACGGCTTGCCGATGATCACGACGTCGTGCTGCTCGCTGATATCGATGCCGCCGCCGCGGCCGCCGTCGCTTCCAAGCTCGGGCCGGCCAGCCGCTTCGTCGCCGTCGGCTGCGATGTCACCAGCGAGACGAGCATATCAGAACTGGCAAAACGCGCCGCCGATGCCGGGCTGGTGCGAACCCTCGTCAACAATGCCGGTGCTGCCCGCGCCACCAGCCTGCACGAGACGACGCCGGACATTTGGCGGGCGGATCTTGCGCTCAATCTCGAGGCGGCATTTCTGTGTTTCCGTGCCTTTGAGCCGATGCTGACAGTTTCGAGGGGCTCCGTCGTCAATATCGCCTCGGTCAATGGCCTGCATGTCTTCGGCCACCCGGCCTATAGCGCCGCCAAGGCCGGCCTCTTGCATTTCACCCGGCTGGTCGCGGTGGAATACGGCAAGTTCGGCATCCGTTCCAATGCCGTCGCGCCCGGCACGGTGAAGACGCAGGCTTGGGAAGCGCGGGCTGCCGCCAATCCGAATGTCTTCGAAGAGGCACGGCGTTGGTATCCGCTGCAGCGCGTCGTCGATCCCAAGGATGTTGCCAATACCGTTGGTTTCCTTGCCGGGCCACTCGCCGCCGCCATCACAGGTGTCTGCCTGCCCGTCGATTGCGGCTTGACGGCCGGCCAGGCCGAGCTGGCGCGAACCTTCTCCCAGTCGGAGCATTATTGATATTCAGGGCTCCGATCCCTGAGCCGGCAAGACAGCATAATTTGACTTTCGGGACTGCCCGCCGCGGCCGCGCCTGCCGATTTTCTTGACGATTGATGACCCCATGAGCCGCCTCTTCCCCGACGTTTTCCGCAATCCGGCGATCCGCGCCAGCATGATTGCCATTTTCACTTTCGGCATGGCAGGCGCAATGACGGCGCCCTATCGGTCCATCGTCGGCATCCGCGAATTGGGCCTGAGCGACGGGCTCTATTCCTTCCTCGCCTTCGCCTCGGCGGCGGTGAACGTCGTCATCAGCGTTCTGCTCGGCAATCTTGCCGATCGGCTAGGCGAATACCGTTCGGCGATGATCGGCGCCTGCCTCTTCGGCATCGTTGGCTACGGCATGGTTTACGCCTTTCCGACAGCGTCCGTCTTCGTCATCAGCGCGCTGCTGCCGCTGCCGATCTACGGGGCGCTGAATTCGCTGCTGTTTGCCAATGCGCGCGCCGCCATGCAGGGCATGAACCGCAGCGACATGGTGACGGCCAACTCCGGCGTGCGCGCAATGATCTCGCTCTCCTGGGTGCTGATCCCCGGGGTCACTGGCCTTGCGCTCTCCGGCGCATCGAGCATGCTGCCGGCCTATCTCTTTGCCGCCATCGCATGTGTCTTATGCCAGGGTATCATCCTCTTCGCCCTGCCGAACCGGGTGGCAACGGAGATAACAGCGGTTCATCATCTCACCTATTTCGGCGCGCTGCGGCAGGTGGTGTCGCCACGGATTTCGGCGCATGTCGCCGGCGTGGCGCTCATCACCAGCACGCTGCATCTCAACGACGCTCTTCTGCCGTTGATCGCCACTGGTGCCGCCCATGGGGCGCTCAGCGACGTCGGCATTCTGGTCGGCATCGTCGCCTTGCTGGAGATCGTCTTCATCATCGTCTGGTCGCGGATCGCGCGGGAAGCGGGGCAGATGACGGCGCTTGCCGCCGGCACCGTCATCTACGCCCTGTTCCTCGGCCTTCTCGGTTTCGCCTCCGAGCCATGGCATCTCTATGCGCTGACGCTGCTCGCCGGCATCGGTGCTGCGGCGATCATCAGCATTCCGATCACCTATCTGCAGGATCTCATCGCCGACCGGCCGGGGCTCGGCAGTGCGCTCATCTCGGTCAATGTCTTTGCCAGTGCGGGGATCGGCGCCCTGGTCTTTGCCGCCGGCACATGGGCGACGGGCTATTCGGGAACCGCCATGCTGAGCGCCGTTACCGGACTGTCGGGCATCGCAACCCTCGGCCTTCTGCAGAGGCGCGATGCCGTTGCGCCTATCGACGCCGAGGTTCAGTAAACCGCACGAAGAATGTGGCTTTCATCGCCATCCGTCTTGTGACAAGGGTGGGGCTGCATTTCCTTTGAAGGCGACATGAAGGCGATCTCCGGCACGAATCTCGAGCAGGCCAAGTCTCACAACCGGCGGGTGGTGATCGAGGCCGTGCGGACGCACGGTCCCCTGTCGCGCGCGGCGATCGCCCGGATGACGGCGCTGACCGCCCAGACCGTGTCGAATATCGTCGAGGAGCTGGAGCGGTCGCATCTTCTCGTTCCGGCCGAGGCGCAGAAACTGGCGCGCGGCCAGCCGATCATCCCCTATTCGATCAATCCCGCCGGGGCCTATTCGATCGGCCTCGAGCTTGGCCGCCAGCGCGCCAGCGGGGTGCTGACGGATCTTACCGGCGCCGTTCGCGCGCGCATCGAGCGTCATGTCGAACACCCCGATCCGCAGGAGGCGATGCCGGTTCTCCAGGCAATCGTCGAGGATCTGCAGCAGGCCTTCGCATTCGACCGACACCGGCTGCTCGGCGTCGGCATGGCCCTGCCCGGCCGCTATGCCGATGGCGGCATCACCTCGCTCAGCCCGAAGAGCCTGCCCGGCTGGCAGGATTTTCCGGTCGGGCACGAGCTGGAGCAGCGGGTGAAAATGCCGGTGCTGGTCGAAAACGATGCGACGGCCGCCGCGATCGGCGAGCGCCTTCACGGCGTCGCCCGCGGTTTGAGCAGCTTCGTCTATCTGTTTCTGGCCGGCGGCGGCGGCATCGGCGCCGGCATGTTCCTCGACGGCCACCTCTACAAGGGCAGCCGCAACAATGCCGGCGAGATCGGCCATATCATCGTCGAGCCGCACGGCAAGCTCTGCAACTGCGGCAAGCGCGGCTGCCTCGACCGCTACATCTCGCCGACCGTCGCTTACGAATTCATGGGCATCGCCAATGTCGAGGAGCTGTCATCAGACGATCTCGACGCGCTGATCGCCAAGGGCAGCGACGGTCTCGACGCCTGGCTCGACCAGGCCGTCCAGCCTCTGCGGCAGACCCTCGACTTTCTCGAACTTGCCTTCGATCCGCAGACCATCGTGCTCGGGGGCAGCCTGTCGACATCGCTGATGCGCCGGTTGGCCGAACGGCTGGAGCCGCTGCACCTGCCGATCGATCCCAACCGCAAGGGCAGCCTGCCCCGCGTAATGATCGGCATGACCGGCAAGGATACTGCCATCCTCGGCGCCGCCGCCCTGCCGATCTTTTCCGAAACCAATCCACGCTTCGACGTCCTGCAGAAACCGGTCGGCTGACCCTCATTCGCCTGCCGGCACCCTTGCATCTGCTTGCAGCGCGCGGCGCGCCGGAGGCCGCGCAAAGATGACCACGTTGCCGAGAAGCGTCAGCGCCAGGCCGATCAGGCCAAGACCGGTCCAGTGGTAGCCCTCGAAGACCGTCGACAAGGACAGGGCGACGATCGGGAACAGGACGGTAGCATAGGCGGCGCGTGAGGAGCCGATGCGCGACACCAGCATGAGATAGGTGGTGAAGCCGATCACCGAACCGATCGCCGCGAGATAGAGCAGTGCGACGAGATACTTGATGTCGGGCGGCGCCACGACCGGCGTTTGCGTCACGGTAATCAAGAAGAGCAGGACGATCGTGCCATAGGTCATGCCCCAGGCATTGGCGGTCACCGGTGAAATTCCGGCCGCGCTGTTTCGGCGTGACGCCATATTGCCGAGCGAGAAGAACAGCGTGCCGAGCGCTGCGAGCCCGATTCCTTTCAACGTGTCCAGATTGAAATCGACGACAACCTCCTCTGCGAACAGCAGGAGGAGGCCGGTGGCGCCGAGCGCGGCCGCGAGAAGCGTGCGGCCGGTAACGCGGTCGCCGAAGAACAGGCGCGCATTGACGGCATTGTAGATCGTTGCGAGCGAGAAGATGACCGAGATCAGCCCGGACGGGATAAAGCCGGCGGCGTTGTAGAAACAGATGAAATTGAGGCTGAACAGGCAGAGCGCTTGCGCAAGGATGAAAGGCTGATCGTGCAAGGCAGGCAGCTTCAGCCGCCGCATGACGGCCAGGATGGCGACGAGGATCACCGCTGCGAGCGCAAATCTGTAAAAGACCGAGACCAGCACCGGCACGGGACCGACCTGCATCGCAATGGCGATCCAGGTCGTCCCCCATATCAGGACGGTGGCGATGAAGAGAGCGGCATTTGCCATGGAGTGATCCTCGTTTTCTCGATCGATAGGCCAACCATGAGCCGGGCTCTTGCAGATTCTTGCTGCGAAATTTATTGCCCCGGACTTCCCGCTCGCCACGCGGACCGTCCGCCGGTATTATTCGCCAGGACGCACAGGTGAGGAAGAACAGGTGAAAGATAGCCGCCTCTCGGTTTACAGCTTTTTGTCCGCATCTCCCTCTGCTCTCATGTCGCAGTCGATCGATTTGGGGTTCGGGCGATCGGCGGCCCTCTGGAGCAATGGCAGCGACAGGATGAGCTATGAGCGGCCGGACGGACATACGTTCAGCCTCTATCTCACTGGTGGCGCCGGAACGCGCCGTCTGGATGGCAGCCCCGCCGCGCGAGGCCGGCCCGGAGCCTTGTGCATCATGCCGCAGGGGCACTCGTCGGAATGGGAAATCACCGACCACTTCGAATTCGTCCATCTCTATGTTCCAGACGATCAGATGCGCCGGATGTTTGCCGAGACGTTTGACCGCGATTCCAGGCTTATGGTGCTCCCCGAAGCGACCTTCGCAGATGCGCCCGCCCTGGCGCGCACGCTTCGGCAGATGACGCAAGCGATGTCGGCGGGCGATCATCTCATGGCTGAAGAAGCGATGACGCAGACGATCAAGGATTTCTTCGTTGATCCCCGTTACGGAGGGATGCGTTCCCGCGCCATCAGCGGCGGGCTCGCTCCTCATATCAGGCGCCGGATCCTGGACTATATCGAGGCCCATCTCGACGAGACGATCCGCTTGCAGGATCTGGCGGCGATCGGGCAGCTCAGCGCCTTTCATTTTCAGCGGATGTTCCGGGCAAGCTACGGTGTGTCCCCGCATGGCTGGGTGGCCCACCGGCGTGTCGAGCGCGCCAAGTCGATGCTGCGCGGCAAGGACCCCATCGCGCAGATCGCTTCGGCCTGCGGCTTCAGCAGCCAGAGCCACATGACCCGGGCATTCAAGCTGGGCGCAGGCGTCACGCCCTCTGCCTACCGGCAGCGACTGTGACATGCCACCGCGGGTGAACTCGACGCCGAAGCTCTTCGCCTCGGCGACGATGTCGCGGATGACGGCTTTTGTATAGTAACCGCCGGTGCGGGCGGGGCTCGAACCCAGGAGCGGCGGAACGGCAAGGCCGTGGCCGCGCCAGGCGCTGATCTCGGTCAGGGCGGGGTAGGCGTCGATCTCGACGCCTGGCTCGACCAGGCCGTCCAGCCTCTGCGGCAGACCCTCGACTTTCTCGAACTTGCCTTCGATCCGCAGACCATCGTGCTCGGCGGCAGCCTGTCGACATCGCTGATGCGCCGGTTGGCCGAACGGCTGGAGCCGCTGCACGTGCCGATCGATCCCAACCGCAAGGGCAGCCTGCCCCGCGTCATGATCGGCATGACCGGCAAGGATACCGCCGTCCTCGGCGCCGCCGCCCTGCCGATCTTTTCCGAAACCAACCGCGCTTCGGTCGCGGCCTATTCAAACAGAATGATGCTTGCCGGCGTTGGCGGCATCGGTTTGACCGTGACGCCGGCAAGGCCGGCCTGTCTTGCCATTTCGGTCAGGTCACTCTGCGTATAGGCGTCGCCCGCCGGTGTGCCGGCGAGCATTTCCCAGGAGAAGGCCGCCGGAAAAGGCGGCGACACGCGATCTTCGTTCGGCACGAAATCGACCGCGACGATCCGGCCGCCCTCCGCAAGGCTGGCGATGATCTTCCGCAGCAGCCCTGCGCATGTCGGCAGGTCGAAGTGGTGCAGGAAATTCGGCAGCAGGACGAGATCGTAATCCCTCCCCCAGTCGACATCGAAGGCGCTGCCGGCGACCGTGCGGTACCGGTCAGCCACGCCTTGTCTTTCCGCATTCTGCCGCGACAGCTCCAATACGCCGGCCCAATCGACGGCGACGATCTCAGCAGACGGAAAGGCCTTGGCGATCTCGATCCCGAACATGCCCGGACCTGCGGCAATGTCCAGAACTTTCCTGAAGGACTTTCCCCAGCCGGAGATTTCGCCGGCCAGGATTTTGGCGCTGAGCCCGGTAAAGGAGCCCATGCCGCGCGCAAACTTCAACCAGACGGGGTTGTCGGCCGACAGGTTCGCAAGCCCCGCCGATCCGCCGTTTCGCACGACCGCGGCCGGATCGCGCAGAAAATTGTCCAGGACTTCGGGAGCGGCGACGAACTCGACAGCGGAGCCCATATAGGCCGGCGAATTGCGATCGAGGAACATTCTGGTCGAGGGCGTCATCCGGTACTGTCCGCTCTCCTTTGTCAGGAAGCCGTGGACGACGAGGTAGTCGCACAGGATGCGCACCCCACGTTCCGAGGCGCTCGTCTCCGACGCCAGCGCCGCTGTCGTCTTGCCCTCGCCGATATGGGTAAAGAGATCGAGCTCGATGGCCGCCCTCATCGCTGCCGTCTTTCGGCATGCAAACAGGGCATCGACAACGAGTTCGGGCGAAACGGCGCCGGCACGGGCGTCTTCGGCGATTGTTTCCATGGCATTACCCCGGGGTTCGCGATCGTTCTGCCTGGCAGCGCCAGCCGCCGAAATTATGCGGACATGAGCATATTCTACAATACTCACCGCGCTAACCCGATCGGGTGCCCCAGAGGCTGATCAGGACCGTTTTATCACGGTCCCGATCGTCACCTTACGACTCCTGCAGCCCGTAAAGCAGCGGCATCAGCCCTGCGAGCGCCTTGAAGCGTTCCCATGACTTGGCGGACGGTTTCGTCCAGCCGGTTTCGGCAAGCCCCGAGATGCGCGGGAAAACGAGTCGGTCGAAGACGGCGCGGTCGGTCATCGGTTCGGACCAGATGCAGGCCTGGATGCCGAGGAGCTGCCGTTTCTGGCTCGCCGTCCAGCCACTGAGCGGATCGAACATATAGAGCTTTTCCGCATCCGAATTCCCCGCCCAGCTGGCGCCCGGTTCGTCCCAGTCCGGCCGCAGCGCCATGTCGAGATAGTAGACCTGGCCGGGGCAGACGACCATTCGATAGCCGCGTTCGGCAAGCTCGGCCGAGACCTCGACATTGCGCCAGCTGCAGAGATAGCTCTTCGCCTTGTCGATGACGTCGCCATGCGCGGCCTCTTCCCAGCCGCCGGTGACGCAGCCCTTGCTCGCCAGGAAGCGCTGCACGCGCTCCAGGAATTCGGCCTGCAGGATCGCCGCGCCCGAGCCGTGGATATCGTCGGCTCCGTGTGTATTGGTGACGACGTTCAGCCGCTTGGCATGGGCATCGGCAACCGCATCGCCGGCGACGGCGCGAAGGCGCGCGAGCGCTTCCGGCGAGCCGGACCACGCGCCGAGCGGCACTTCGTCGGCGCCGAGATGAATGACCTTGAACGGGAAGAGCTCGATCAGTTCCGAAAGGATGGTCTCGACGATCTCGTAGGTCTTCTCGAGGGCAGGGTTGATGCAGTTGTTCGGGAAGCCCTGGACCGAATAATAACTGCCCTTCTCGGCCGGATCGCGCAGTTCCGGTATCGCCTGCTGCATGGCGTAGCAATGGCCGGGCATGTCGATCTCCGGCACGATCTCGACGCCGAAGCTCTTCGCCTCGGCGACGATGTCGCGGATGACGGCTTTGGTATAGTAACCGCCGGTGCGGGCGGGGCTCGAACCCAGGAGCGGCGGAACGGCAAGGCCGTGGCCGCGCCAGGCGCCGATCTTGGTCAGGGCGGGGTAGGCGTCGATCTCGACGCGCCAGGCCTCGTCGTCGGAAAGGTGCCAGTGGAAGCGGTTGAGCTTGTTCCAGGCAAGCACCGCCAGCAGCTTCTTGACCTCGGCGGCGCCATAGAACTGACGGGCAACGTCGAGATGCAGGCCGCGCCAGCCCATTACCGGCTCGTCGACGATCTCGCCGGATGCGGGAAACTGGAAGACACCGGGATGCAGCCTGGCGCCGCGCCAGATCTGGCCGAGTGTTACGAGGCCGTAGAGGAAGCCAGTGCTGCCGCTCGCTTCCACCGTCAGGGCCTCCTCGTCGAAGCTCAGCCGATAGGCTTCCGGCGCGAAGCCGGCGGCATCCTTCAGAATGACGGGTACTGCGCCTTCCGCCTCGGTGCGCACGATGCCTTCGACGGCGAAGAGATGGTCGACCAGCGCCGCGAAGCCTTTCGCCGCAGCCTCCCCTTCGCCACTCTGCGCCTGCGGCGCAAAACCGGCCGGCAGCGGCCGGCGCGAGGCGACCGCGACATGGTTCGGCCAGGGAATGACCGACACCTGAACCGGCGCGTTGGCGGGAACCGGATAGATCTCGGCGCCGCGCTTCAGGGCCGCATTGCTGACCGAAGAGCGCGTCGGTTCGACGCCGAGCATGATGGTGCTGCCATCGGGAAGTGCGAGATAGGCGCTCGTCGCCCCATCCGTCCAGTGGCGGAACTGCCAGTTCAGCGCATAGACGGAGATCGTCCAGGTCTCGCCGGCGCCGAGAACGAAATCGGCCGGCGGTTGGAATTCGGTGAAATTGGAGAGCCGCTTCGAGACCGTCGCGCCTTCGACCCGCCCGGCCGGATCGACCCGGCCCGGACCGCTGATGCAGAGCGAGAAAGCTGAAAGCGGCCCGCTGCCGAGGTTCCTGAGGCGCAGGACATAGGAGAATTCCTTGCCGTCGGCCGGCGGGTTCCAAAGGGTTTCAAGCCGCAGGGCGTTCGGTCGCGGTGTCGACATCGTCACTCTTCCTTCAAGGGAAACCAGGCTTTGAGCGTTCCGGCACGGTCGCCGGGATGGGAATGCGATTTGAAGTCAATCAAATTGAGTTAATATTGATAGTCGGTCTTTCGCCGGGGCGTCAATCGGCGACGCGGAAATTTTGCGGCCGATCTCGAGCTCAATTGATTACTGCCGATCAACGGGCAAGGCTTTTCCTGTGCGATCGCCGACCGGCGGGCGCCGGTGCGCAATTGGGTTCGATCTCGACACGCATCGACCTGCAGGAAGACTTCGTCGGCGCGCCGTCGAATTCGATCGACTCGGGCGTCGGCCGGCTGGTCGATGCCGATATGGAGGAGGAATCGAGCAAACTGTCCGCCTTGCAGACACAGCAGCTGGCGATCCAGTCGCTGTCGATCGCGAATTCGTGTTCCCAGGACATCCTGTCGATCCTGGTCAACCCACATTCGCTGACCGAACCCTGAGCCTGGTCTTTCGCGCCAGGCTCGGTTGCGTTTCGGCTTCTGCTGCTTGCGCCGGGCATCGCGTCTTGCTCAAGCTGCCGATTGACAGGCCGATCGTTTCGATCGCAAACATGACACCTTGGATGCCGCGCCGGTGGGATCGTCGCATGTCGGTTGAACTTGAAGCTGTTCGTCCTGATCGAACGCCCGCCATCGTCTGGCTGGGCTTCCTGGCCATGTGTGTCGGCATGTTCATGGCCATCCTCGACGTCCAGGTGGTGGCGACGTCGCTGCCGACCATCCAGTCGGCGCTCGATATCGATCCGGATCAGATGAGCTGGATACAGACAGCCTATCTCATTGCCGAAGTGATCGCGATCCCGCTTACCGGTCTGCTGACGCGGCTCCTGACGATGCGATGGCTGTTCGTTGCCGCCATCACCCTGTTCGTGATTGCCTCGGCCGGCTGTGCCGCCAGCGGCAGTTTCGGCACCCTGGTCGCCTGGCGGGTGCTTCAGGGCTTTTCCGGCGGGACGCTGATCCCCTCGGTGTTTTCGGCCGTGTTCATCCTGTTCCCGAACGAGCGGCAGGCGCTGGCGACCACGATCGCCGGCGTGCTGGCGGTGCTGGCGCCGACCATCGGGCCGATCGTCGGCGGATGGCTGACCGAAACCTATTCCTGGCACTGGCTGTTTCTGATCAATATTCTTCCGGGCATTGCCTCGGCCATCCTGGCGGCCCGCTTCCTGCCGCGGCAGGCGGCCGACCCGTCCGAACTCAGGCATCTCGACGGCCTGTCGCTTCTCCTGATGGCGACCGCGTTGACGACCCTGGAGCTCAGCCTGAAAGAGGCGCCGACCAGCGGCTGGTCTTCGGGCTATGTGCTGAGCCTGCTGGCGGTCTGTCTTGTGTCGGCAGGCGCGTTCATCGGCCGGACGCTGCGCCGGCGCCGGCCGATCGTCGATCTCGGCAACTTCGCCGATCGCAACTTTCTCGTCGGCTCGGTCCTGAGTTTCGTCCTTGGCATCGGCCTCTTCGGCTCGGTCTATCTCATGCCGGTCTTTCTCGCTTTCGTCAGGGGCCACGATGCGCTCGAAATCGGCATGACGATGCTGGTGACGGGCATCGCGCAGCTGGTCACCGCGCCGGTCGCAGTTGCGCTGGAGAAACGCATGGATGCGCGGCTGCTGTCGGCTGTCGGTTTCGCCCTGTTTGCGGTCGGTGTCGGCATGAGCGCCTTTCAGGATCCGCGTTCGGATTACGATGTGATGTTCTGGCCGCAGATCGTGCGCGGCGTCGCCATTATGTTTTGCCTACTGCCGCCGACACGGCTGGCGCTCGGCACGCTGCCGGCCGATCGCATTCCCGACGCTAGCGGCCTTTTCAATCTGATGCGCAACCTCGGCGGCGCCATCGGCATTGCGCTGATCGACACCATCATCTACACGCGCTCCGAACCGCTGGGCCAAGGCCTGTGGGCGCGGCTTCAAGCCGGCGACATCGACGCGGCGACTTTCGTCGGCGCACCACTTCAGACGATCTCCGGACATGGCGGCAGCTTCGATGCCGATACCACGGCGTTGCTCGATCCGCTGATCCAGACGGCGGCAATCGTTCAGGCCATCAACGAAGCCTGGATGACTGTTGCCATCCTGACCGGCTGCGCCCTGCTTTGCGTGCCCTTCGCCAAGCGGCCGGCGCCGGGTTGAAGATCGTCGCGACACCTTGTCGATCTTCCGATCACTGGTAAGATTTCTCTCACTCTTTTTGCGCCATCCTCTGACACCGCTCTGACATCAATCGACGAGATCTCAATGGCCCCCGACCGGACGCGCAGTTTGCAAATGCCACGACGCGAGGAGCTTGGCCTCTTTGCGATCAGCAACGGTTCCGGCCTGTCGATATCGGCGCTGCCGAACGGGACGCTGTTTGCCATCGAATATGCCGACGACAAGGGGTCGGTGCAGATCAACCAGATCCAGGGCTCGCCGCTCATCGGCGGCATTGGCCGTCTTTATCTGCGCGTCGGCGGCGCCCGGCCCGATGTCGTTGAGATCGTCGGGCCGCGTGCCAAAGGCAGTTTCGCCTATGATGCGACGAGCTTCTCCTGGAGCGGCAAGACAGGCGATATCGCCTATGACGTCCGCCTCTCGCTTCATCCCTCCGAAACGGCATGGTTCTGGCGTGCCTCGATCCGGCATCTGAAAAAGGGAGCGCTGCCGGCGGATCTGGTGCTGATCCAGGATGTTGGACTCGGCGACCGCGGCTTCCTGATGAACAGCGAGGCCTATGCCTCGCAATATGTCGATCACCACGTCGCCGACCACAGGGCCTATGGTTGCGTCGTCATAAACCGGCAAAACCTCAAGCAGTCGGGCTCCCGCAATCCCTGGCTCGCGCAAGGATGTCTCGACGGGGCTGTCGCCTATGCCACCGATGCGATCCAGCTGGTGCAGGCAAAGGACCGGCTGGACGACCTGCTGGTCGGCGCTTTCGGCACGCGGCTGCCGAGCGAACGGTGGCAGCAGGAGACGTCCTGCCCTGCCCTTCAATCGAGATCGCTCTCCGTCACACCAGAGGGTGCGACGGCGACTTTCTTTGCCCTGTTCGCCGCCGATCATCCTGAGGCGTCGAGCGATGCCGATCTTTCACGGCTCGACGGCATCGCGCCTGCGGAAGATGCGGCCGCCCATCCGCAGGCGGCGGCCCCAGTCCGGAGCCTGCTTCAGGACGCTCCTCTGCTGGAGGTCGAGACACTCGACAAAAAGACGATCAGCCGGCTCTATCCCAAGCGGAGTCTGGAAGAGCGCGGCCACGGAAAATTGCTTTCGTTTTTTGTGCCGGACGGTGCTCTCAACCGCCACGTCGTGCTGCGCGACAAGGAGCTCATCGTCGCGCGGCGTCATGGCGCGATCGTTCGAAGCGGCCAGAACATGCTGCTGGATGACGCCACGCTTGCCGCCACCTGCTGGATGCAGGGTATTTTCGCCGCGCAGCTGACGATCGGCAACACCTCCTTCCACAAGCTCTTTTCCGTCTCGCGCGATCCCTACAACCTCACGCGCGCCAGCGGGTTGCGCATCATGGCCGATCTCGGCGCCGGCTGGCAGCTTCTGGCGGTGCCGTCGGCTTTCGAAATGGGCTTGAGCGATTGCCGCTGGATCTATCAATGCCCCGAGCACACGATCATCGTCACGGCGCTCGCCTCCGGCGAGGATGCGGCGATGCAATGGAGCATCTCCGTCGAAGGGAAGCCGTGCCGCTTCCTGGTCTTCGGCCATGTCGTGCTCGGCGAGCGCGAATATGATGCGGGCGGGCGGATCGACTTCGACCCCTCGCGCAAACGCATCGCCTTCCGGCCGGACCCGGCCTGGCTCTGGGGCGAGCGTTATCCCCATGCCGTCTATTGGCTGGTGAGTTCGACGCCCGACGCCATCGACGAGATCGGCGGCGACGAGCTGCTCTATACCGATGGTCTTGCGCGCAAGGGCGCTTTCGTCGCGCTACGCTCGCAGCCGACGCAGGCCCTGTCATTCGCCGTCGTCGGCTCGATGACCGATGCTGAAGCCGCCGAGCGGCTGGCGCAACGGTATGAGGCCGGCGTCAGCCATGAAACCATGTTGGCGCCGGCATCGGCATTCTGGCGCAACGCCGTGCGCGGCATTCGGATCGGCAGCGTCTCACCCGACCTTGCCGCCCAGGCGACCCTCCTGCCCTGGCTCGCGCATGACGCGATCGTGCATCTCAGCGTACCGCACGGGCTTGAACAATATACGGGTGCGGCCTGGGGTACGCGCGACGCCTGCCAGGGGCCGATCGAATTCCTGCTCGCCTATGAGCATGACCGCGAGGCCAAAGAGGTGCTGAAAACCGTTTTCGGCGAACAGTACCTGGAAAAAGGCGATTGGCCGCAATGGTTCATGCTGGAGCCCTATGCCAACATCCGGGCGGGCGACAGCCACGGCGACATCATCGTCTGGCCGTTGAAAGCGCTGTGCGACTATATCGAAGCGACCGGCGACCTCGCCATCCTCAACGAGAAAGTTCCCTGGCGCGATGAAAAGACCATGCAGAAGTCGCCCGAGGCCGACACCATCACCACCCATGTCGAAAAGCTGCTCGATACCGTCCGCGAGCTTTTCATCCCGGGAACCCGTCTGATCCGCTATGGCGAAGGAGACTGGAACGATTCCCTGCAGCCGGCCGATCCGCATCTGCGCGACTGGATGGTCAGCAGCTGGACCGTCGCGCTGCTCTACGAGCAGATCGTCCGTTATTCCGCCATCCAGCGCCGCCTCGGCCATGGCAAGAAGGCAAAGTCCCTCAGGACGATCGCAACGGCGATGCGCCGGGATTTCAACCGCCATCTGGTGCGTGACGGCGTCGTTGCCGGCTATGGCATCTTCGATCCCGCCCATGACGGCGTCGAATTGCTGCTGCATCCGAGCGACACGCGCACCGGCCTCTCCTTCTCGCTGATCGCCATGACGCAGGCGATGCTCGGCAAGCTCTTCACGCCGGCGCAGAGGCGCCATCATATGCGGCTGATCGAGGAGCATCTGCTTTTTCCCGACGGCGTGCGGCTGATGGAAAAGCCTGCGACCTATGCCGGCGGGCCGGAGACGCTGTTCCGCCGGGCCGAATCTTCCTCGTTCTTCGGTCGCGAGATCGGGCTGATGTATGTGCATGCGCATCTGCGTTATTGCGAAACACTTGCCCTGGACGCTGCGGCGGATGCGCTCTGGAAGGCGATTGCCGTCGCCAATCCGATCGCCGTCACGACGGCCTTGCCGCATGCTTCGCTGCGCCAGCGCAATACCTATTTCAGCAGCAGCGACGCCGCCTTCCATGACCGCTATCAGGCGGCGGATGACTGGGCGCGCGTCAAGGCGGGCAAGATCGCCGTCGACGGCGGGTGGCGCATCTATTCAAGCGGACCCGGCCTCTACACCAGGAGCTTCGTCGAAAATATCCTGGGTTTCAAACGACGCTTCGGCCGGCGCCGCCGCAAACCGCTTCTGCCGGCGGCGCACGCCGGCCTCGATCTGCAGACGGATCACGCCGCCTGGCGGCGGTTGATGAAGCCGAAGCCGCAAATGTGAATTCAGGAAAGGTGGGTCGCGTCGCGCAGCTCTTCGAAGCGCGCGGCGCTTTTCGACAGGTGGCTGCGGATGGCGCGGCGCGCGGCCGCTTCGTTGCCGTCGCGGATCGCCGCGAAGATGGCGTGGTGTTCCCTGCGCATGCGGGCGGCATGGCGCTTGCGCTCGAAGCTCGTCATCTTGTCGAGGCGCGCCCATTGGCGCGGCACCATGATATCGCCGAACGTGTCGAACAGGCGGCTGTAATAGGAGTTCTGCGTCGCGACAAGGATGGACCGGTGGAAGGCGTAGTCCTCCTGCGCGCCGTATCCGCCCTTTTCCAGCGCCTTGTCGAGGGCGTCGAGACGATCCTGCATGCGGTCGATATCCTCCGGTGTGCGCCGCAGCGCGGCAAGACCGGCGGCTTCATATTCGACCCCCATGCGCAGCTCCAGCACCCGCAGAACCTCATCGATCGACTGCAGATCGTTGGGGATGATCGAGAAGGATCGCGGGTTGGGATCGTTGGAAACGAAAGCCCCGAGACCCTGGTGGGTGGTAATCAGGCCTTTGGCGCGCAGGGTCGCGAGCGCCTCGCGCACGATCGTCCGGCTGACGCCGGTCGCCGCCATGATCGCCTGTTCGGTCGGCAGGCGCTGGCCGGGTTTCAGGTCGCCGGATTCGATCTGCGCCATCAGCGTATCGGCAAGGCCGCTGCGCAGGTTCGGCGGCTGGCGAAAAGTATTGAAGACCGCCTTGTCCCTGTCCGTCATCCTGTGTCGATCCTGCCTGTCGATGCGGCCGCGCCAGCCTCATTTCCTTTGCTAACGCATGCCGACGGGAAAGGCAAAAACGACGTCGGTTACGGCCTCTCTACACTGTAGCGCCGCGCGGCTCTTCGGACGCGGTGCTATCGTTTGAATTGTGCAGGCGTCGTTCCGGGCGGCGGATCACCGCGCCAGCCAGCCGCCATCGACGGGCAGAACCGTCCCATGCACATAGTCGGATGCCGACGATGCCAGGAAGACGGCCGCCCCGCCGAGTTCATCAGGCTTCCCCCAGCGTCCGGCCGGAATGCGTGCGAGGATGGCGGCATTGCGATCCGGATCCTCGCGCAAGGCCGTCGTATTGTTGGTGACGAAGTAACCCGGCGCGATGGCGTTGACGTTGACGCCCTTACCTGCCCATTCGCAGGCGAGCAGCTTGGTCAGGCCGGCAAGGCCGCTTTTCGAGGCGGTATAGGAGGGGATGCGGATGCCGCCCTGGAAGGAGAGCAGCGAGGCGATGTTGATGATCTTGCCCCTGCCTTTGTCGATCATGTGGCGGCCGGCCGCCTGCGACAGGAAGAAGGCCGTCTTCAGGTTGACGTCGATCACCGCGTCCCAGTCTTCCTCGGTGAAGTCGAGCGCATCGGCGCGGCGGATGATTCCAGCATTGTTGACGAGGATATCGAGGCCGCCGAAGATCTGGACGGCGTCGGCGACGATCCCCTTGACCGGTTCGATGGTGGCGAGATCGGCCTTGATGACATGGAAGCGGCTGCCTGTTTGCTTCACCAATGCTTCGGTTTCGTCCATCGAGGAGCGCCCGACTGCGACGATCGAGGCGCCGGCCGCAGCCAGCGCCGCCGCGATGGCCTGGCCGATGCCGGTATTGGCGCCGGTGACGACGGCCGTCTTGCCGGAAAGGTCGAAGGGATTGGCCACGGTGCTCACCTCAGATCCGCAATGGCGATATGATCCATGTCGGTGAAGCTCTTGTTGTCGCCGGCCATGGCCCAGATGAAGCTGTAATTCTTGGTGCCGGCGCCCGAATGGATCGACCAGGGCGGCGAGATGACCGCCTGCTCGTTGGCGACAAGCATATGCCGGGTCTGCTGCGGCTCCCCCATGAAATGGAAGACGCGCTGCTCGGCTTCGAGATCGAAATAGAGATAGGCTTCCATGCGCCGGTCATGCGTGTGGGCCGGCATGGTGTTCCAGACGCTGCCAGGCTCGATCATGGTGAAGCCCAAAGTGAGCTGGCAGGACTGGCAGACCTCCGGGTGGATGAACTGGTAGATCGACCGCTTGTTGGCGGTCGCGGCTTCGCCCGGCGTCAGGTGGCGGGCCTTCTCGCGGGTGAGCAGTACGGTCGGGTGCGTCTGGTGGGCAGGCGTCGAGACCAGATAGAACTTGGCCGGGTTGGTGGCATCCGCGCTCTCGAACCTGACGTCCCTGGCGCCCTTGCCGACATAGAGGCAATCATATTTGGCAAGATCGTAGCTTGCGCCGTCGACGATGATGCGGCCGGCGCCGCCGATATTGAGCGCGCCGAGTTCACGCTCGGCAAGGAAGGTTTCCTGTCCGATCGCCGTCGGCGCCGTCAGCGTCAGCCCGGTGCCGAGCGGTGTGGCGCCGCCGATTACCATGCGGTCGTAATGGGAATAGGTCAGCCGGATCTCGCCGCCTTCGAAGATGGTTTCCACCAGAAAGTGACGCCGCAGCGTTTCGGTGTCGTAACCGCGCACGGCCTCGGGATGGGAGGCGTGCCTCACGTCGATCTGCATGTCAGTTTTCCTTCAGCTTCATTGTCGTCAGGCGGCACCGCTATTGCCGAAAGCGGGTCATATCGGACGTTTCTCCGCGGCGGTGGTATCCGTCTGGTTACATAGTTGTACGACAAGTTCGGTGTCAACAGGTTTGTCCGCGCTTGGCCGCAGGAGAGGCGAGACGGCAGGAGCGCTCAAGCGAGTTGAGAACAGACAGGAGAATTTGCCTGGGATTGAAGACGGCATCCCCATCGCCACCGGGAGCTCTCGGCGCGGTCCGGTTGCCGGTCGCCAAAACGAAAAAGCCTGCCGCGGGAGGAGGTGCGGCAGGCTTTCGAAAAGAACCGAACGACAGCTGGGAGGAGGAGTGCTGTCGTTCCCGCAGGAGCCCTGGGAGGAGGATGGGAGCCTGCATATCGAAGGGATGCGGGAGGAGATGCATCGCTTCGATGAAAATAATCATACTTATTTTCTGCCCAGTTGATAGGCATTTCTTTGCAGGGCAGCCATGCATTATGCGAAATGCTCATGGCTGGCAGACGCCGCATAAGCAAAGCGCCCGCTCGTGAGAAGCAGGCGCTGGGCAAAGGCTCGAAGATGGTCGTCTGTCAGGCCGTTAGCGGCCGATGGCTGCACGGGCGATGCTACGGATTTCGCCGCGGCCGATGCCGAGGTCCTCCAGTTCGCGCGTGGACATACGGCCCAGTTCAGCGACCGTCTGACGGTACTTGCGCCAATTGTTGAAAGAGCGTGCTACGTTCATGATGATCCCCTTTCCGTGGGCTTTCGAAGCCTAGCTGCCAGTCCTTGGCGCTTCGTTCGCTTCGATGAGCTGTATATAATATGGGAACCGCGGTTATTGCAGCGCCAATGCATCACTGCACCTATGCGGCGTTTGCATGGGTCGTGTCAGAGGGTGTTCAGGATTTGAAACGATCGAAGGCTGTCAGCCGCACGGTCGGCGGGTCCGCCTCTCTCCATCTGTAGATTTCCGTGCGCAGATAGGAGAGTTCGTTACCGAGGTCGTCTTCGCCGACCTCGATCCACCAGGATTTCAGGCGGCCGTCGCTTCCGTCAGACCAGCGATAGCCCCTCGCCTTCAGATGATCCTTCATTTCGAACGGGCTGTGTTCGGCGAATATCCGGATGCGCGAGCGCTGGCTGGCTCGGTAGAGCTCGGCAAAGGGGCTTTCACCCTCACCTTGCCGTCGGTCGAGGATTTCCAAGAGCGCGTGACAGTCGTCCACGGCTCGATGGCCGTCATGGAAATAACCGGCCTGGCCGACGAGATAGCCGAGCTTGGTGCCCTCGAAGCCGCGGGCGCTCCAGTCGATTTCCGACACCGAACAAGCCCAGGCCTTGCCGGTGAAGACCGTCGAGAAGGCCTCGCAGAACGGCCGGTCGAAACCGGCATTGTGGGCGATGATCAGATCGGCGGGTTCGATCAGATCGCTGAGCGATCTGATGTCGATCACCTGTCCTTCAACCATCGCATCGGTGATCCCCGTCAGCCGGGTGACCTCCGGCGGGATCGGCCGCGACGGCTGCTGCAGGCCGCCATAGATGCCGACAATATCGCCGATCGCGCCGCCGTCGTCGAATGTAAAGGCGACGGCGCCGATTTCGATGATCTCGTCGCTGCGATGGTTGAGACCGGTCGTCTCCGTGTCGAGAACGACGCCGAGCCGCGAAAATTCCGGCCGTCTGACCGAGGCAATCGGCCGGCCGGTCAGTTTCCTGAGGATGCGGTAGTTGCCGCTCTCTTCGAGCGCCCGCGCCATGTCTTCATCGGAGCGGGCGTCCGGTTGCGACGGCGGCCGACGCGAAGGAGCGCGCGCCTTCGCTGCCGCCGGCGACGGCTTGGCAAACATGTCGAGTTGCGAATCTCTCTGCACGCTCATCGGAGTTATATGTCACGCAGGCGCGCTTTAATCCACCGCCCGCGGGGCGCTATACCCAGCCCTTGCCTTTAATGGACAGGAAAGTTTAGCTGCGGGTGAGCAGCCAGGAGAGAAGACATGCCCGGTGACAATGGCAAGGGCGCCGACAAGGACGTGGTGATCATCGGCGGTGGCGCCGCCGGCGTTGCCGCCGCCCGGCGCCTGCAAGCGATCCGCCCGGATCTTTCCATCCTCCTGCTGGAAGCCGGCGACCGTCTCGGCGGCCGGGCCTGGACGGTCGGGCTGCCGGGAGCATCGGATGTCGCGCTCGATCTCGGCTGCGGCTGGCTGCATGGGGCGCGGACCAATGCCTGGACGGCGATTGCCGAGGCGGTCGGATTGACGGTCGACCGCACACCGGCGCCCTGGAACGGCGGACGGCGGCTGCAGCGGAACGACGCCGAGACCCAAGCCGCGCAAGCGGCGATCGGCGCCTATTTCGAACGGCTCGACAGCCATGAAGGCGATGATACGGATCTGGCCGCGGTGCTCGAGCCCGGCAATCCCTGGAACGGCCAAATCCGGGCGATCGGCACCTATGTCACCGGCGCCGAACTGGAGCGTTCGTCGGTCGCCGATTACAACAGATATGACCCAGGCCCCGGCCCCGACTGGCGGGTGCGCGAGGGTTATGGAACCTTGGTTTCGCTCTATGGCAAGCCGGTTCCGGCAAGGCTCGGCGTCAACGTCAGGCGCATCGACCATCGTCATGCTGGCCGTATCGGCATCGAGACGACCTTGGGGATGCTGAGTGCCCGCGCCGTGCTGGTGACCGTTTCGACGAATATGCTTGCCGCCGAAAAGATTGCTTTCGACCCGCCCTTGCCGGATAAAACGCAGGCGGCCGCCCGTTTGCCGCTCGGGCTCGCCGACAAGCTCTTCCTCGGGCTTGCGCATCCTGAGGCACTGCCGGCCGATACCCATATGCTCGGCGCCATCAGCCGGGGTGCAACCGGCACCTATCAGCTCCGGCCGCTCGGCAATGCCGTTGTCGAAGCCTATTTTGCCGGCGACCTCGCGTACGATCTGGAGCGGGAGGGAAAAGAGGCCGCCTTTGCCTTCGCCGCCGATGAGCTGGCGGGGCAATTCGGCGCGGACATCCGTAAGGAATTGTCGCTGGCGGCGATCTCGGCCTGGGCCGCTACACCCCATATCGGCGGCTCCTATTCCTATGCCGAGCCCGGCGCCTCCGATTTGCGCGCGGTACTCGCCGCACCGCATGACGAACGGATCTTTTTTGCCGGCGAAGCCTGTTCGCATGCGCGTTACTCGACGGCGCACGGCGCCTACGAGACCGGCGTCGCGGCAGCCGAGCTGCTCGCGGCCTCGTTTTCGAAAAATCCGTAACCGGCGCCCGCCCGCGGGAATATGTTTTCCCACTTGTGGCACGGGCGGGATTGGTTATGCTGCCCTCGCCCCTGCGCTGGATGAGCCCAGGGCGCCATACGTCATCCGGCGGCAAGCGGCCGCCTCAAGCTCGATATTGTCATTGGATTGCGGAAGCCCCGGCTTCTACCCCGGCGATTTTGCGCGTCGGCTGCGGGCCCCGCATGAGGAGGAAGAAATGGATTATCGCAAGCTCGGTCCCAGCGGGACTGTCGTTACCGCCTATTGCCTGGGCACCATGACCTTCGGGGCGGAGGCCGACGAAGCGGCCTCGCACAAGCTGCTCGACGATTATTTCGCCTGGGGCGGCAATTTCATCGATACCGCCGATGTCTACAGCGCCGGCAAGTCGGAAGAGATCATCGGTCGCTGGCTGAAGGCGCGCCCGACGGAGGCCCGCCAGGCGATCGTCGCCACCAAGGGCCGGTTTCCGATGGGCAACGGGCCCAACGATATCGGCCTGTCGCGCCGCCATCTCGGTCAGGCACTCGACGATTCGCTGCGCCGGCTCGGCCTCGAGCAGATCGACCTCTACCAGATGCATGCCTGGGACGCGCTGACGCCGATCGAAGAGACGCTGCGTTTCCTCGACGACGCGGTTTCATCAGGCAAGATCGCCTATTACGGCTTTTCCAACTATGTCGGCTGGCACATCGCCAAGGCGTCGGAGATCGCGAAGGCGCGGGGTTATACACGTCCGGTGACGCTGCAGCCGCAATACAGCCTGCTGGCGCGCGACATCGAGCTCGAAATCGTCGCCGCTTGCCAGGATGCCGGCATGGGCCTGTTGCCGTGGTCGCCGCTCGGCGGCGGCTGGCTGACCGGCAAGTACAAGCGCGACCAGATGCCGACCGGCGCCACCCGCCTCGGCGAGAACCCCAATCGCGGCAGCGAATCCTATGCGCCGCGCAACGCCCAGGAACGCACCTGGGCGATCATCGGCACGGTCGAAGAGATAGCCAAGGCCCGCGGCGTCAGCATGGCGCAGGTGGCTCTCGCCTGGACGGCGGCACAGCCGGCGGTCACCTCGGTCATTCTCGGCGCCCGCACGCCCGAGCAGCTTGCCGACAACCTCGGCGCCATGAAGGTCGAGCTATCCAACGGGGAAATGGCAAAGCTCAACGAGGTCAGCGCCCCGCAACCGATGGACTATCCCTACGGCAAGGGCGGCACCAACCAGCGCCACCGCAAGATCGAGGGCGGCCGCTGAACCTTGCGGCGAAAGTACGAGAAGCCGCCATGCTTCCATGGCGGCTTTCGGAAAGGCTGACCGGTGCGTCGTCGTTGCCGTCAGGCGGCCTGTACGGCTGCGTTCAGGGGGATTTCGACGTCGATCTCGAGCGTCGAGACAAATTCGTTGCGGTCGATCGTCACCTGCACCTTGTCGTGGTCGAGTTCGACGTGCTTGGCGATCACCGCAAGGATTTCCTCGCGCAGCAGGCTGACCAGGTCCGATCCTGCCGAGGCGCGCTCGTGGGCGAGAAGCACCTGCAGGCGTTCGCGGGCGGCGGGCGCGGTTCTTTGCTTGTTGAAGAGACGGAAAATATTCATGCCGCCCTCCGTCCGAAAAGCTTGCCGAAAATATTGCGCTTTTCCTCGGGGATGGCGATCGGCAGGGTCTCGCCGGCGAGACGGCGTGCGGCATCGAAATAGGCCATGGCAGCCGGGCTGCGGCTTTCGGCCAGCGTGACCGGCGCACCGACGTTGGAGGCGCGCAGCACATCCATGCTCTCAGGCACGATGCCAAGCAGCGGAATGGACAGGATTTCCAGAACGTCGTCGACCTTCAACATGTCGCCGCGTTCGGCGCGGTTGGCGTCGTAGCGGGTCAGCAGCAGGTGCTTTTCCATTCGCTCGCCGCGTTCGGCCTTGGCGGTCTTGGCGTCGAGCAGGCCGATGATGCGGTCGGAATCGCGCACCGACGAAACTTCCGGGTTGGTGACGACGACGGCAACGTCGGCATGGCGCATGGCAAGTGTCGCGCCGCGCTCGATGCCGGCGGGGCTGTCGCAGATAATCCAGTCGAAATAGCGCTTCAGATCGTTGATGACGCGCTCGACGCCCTCGGCCGTCAGGTTGTCCTTGTCGCGCGTCTGCGACGCCGGCAGCAGGAACAGCGTCTCCAGCCGCTTGTCGCGGATCAGCGCCTGGGTGAGCTTGGCGTCGCCCTGGATGACGTTGATGAGGTCGTAGACGACCCGGCGTTCGGCCCCCATCACCAGGTCGAGATTGCGCAAGCCGACGTCGAAGTCGACGACGACGACCTTTTCATTGCGTTGCGCCAGCGCCGCGCCCAATGCGGCGGTCGAGGTGGTCTTTCCGACCCCGCCCTTGCCTGACGTGACGACGATCACTTTCCCCATTTCTCTCTCCTTTGCCGTGCCGCAATAATTCAAGTGTTACGCCGCGTCCTTTGCGCGTCTTTTGAGGACGCGCGGCGCTGTGGTCAGATCAGTTTTTCCGCCATGATCGCATCGTCTTCGAGCCAGAGCTGGACGGCCTGTCCGCGAAGATTTGGCGCCATGTCTTCCGCCATCTTGTAGATACCGTCGATTGCGACCAGCTCGGCCTCGAGCTTGCGACAGAAGATCCGTGCCGAGGCGTTGCCGATCGATCCCGCCATGGCACGGCCGCGCAGTGCCCCGTAGATATGGACCGAGCCTCCGGCGATGACCTCGGCGCCCGAGGCGACCGACCCGACGATGGTGACGTCGCCTTCCGGAAAGATCACCGATTGCCCGGAGCGCACCGGCTCGCGAATGACGATCGATTGCGTCGTTGCCGGGCGAATCTCCGGAGCCGACGGCTTGCTCGACGATTCGACAGGCTCGCTCGCCTGAACCTCGATGTCGGAAGCGGAGCGGCCGCCTTTGAGCGCCGGCGGCATGCCTGCGCCGAGAAGGGACGGCCGCGCGCCTTCGATGCCCATGATGCTGACATTGCGCTTGCCGAGCTCGGCAATGAGCTCCTTCAGCTGCGGCTTGTCGATTTGCAGGTCCGTCACATCGAGCACTACGGGGCGTCCCAGGAAGAAGCCGGCCGAACGTGCGGCCAGATCGTCCAGCCTCGCCAGCCAATCGTCGAACGGAAGGTCCGGGGAGAGCATGACGGCCAGGAAGGAGCGGCCCTTGATGCGGATAGAGCGAGCGTCTGTTAGCACTTTGGTCATCTGTGTGAAGAAATCGTTGACCATGTCTACCGCCGACATGGTTAACAAAAAGTTAACGCCGCTTCGAAATTCCCTAACGTAATGCCGCTTCCTTCCGTCGAGGATTTTACTTAAGTGGATGAAATAGTTGAATTAAAGCAAGGATGAATGATCCTCACATATGACTGGAATGGTGATCTGTAGCTCGGTAGCCACGTCCATAGCCTCGCCGCAGTTCTTAGCGCTGCGTTAACCGCTCGGCGACTCGCCCTATGCGCCTGCACCCATCCCTTTCGGCAATGACGGTGCAGAGCCGGGATCTCATTCCTCCGCTTTTCGCCCGCGATCCGTTTGACTGCATCAACTGCGGCTTCGATCAGACGCTCCGACATCGCCTGATCGGTCATGATGCGAGAGATGGTTACGGCACCCGAACGGCTTCATCCATGATGATGGCACCACCAGCCGCTTCAGCGGCGATCATTTCTTCATGACGACGACGACGCTTGCCGCCGGGGTGCTGACCCATTTCGAATTCCGCGCCCAGACGCTCTGGCCCGAACTCGACGTCTGCTTCGCCTCCTCGACTGACCAATGGGCGCAGATGGCCGTTGCCGGGCCGAAGTCGCGCGCGATCCTCTCGGAGGCCGTCGACGAGGATGTTTCCGATGCGTTCTTCCCCTTGATGAGCGCCCGCAAGGTGTCGCTATTTGCAGGCCGCCTCGAAGGCCGGCTCTTCCGGATCTCCTTCTCGGGCGAACTGGCTTACGAGTTGGCGGTCCCGGCCGGCTACGGCGAAACCGTTGCCGATGCCATCGTGGCGGCGGGCGAAAACATGGCATCTCAGCCTATGGCATCGAAGCGCTCGGCGTCATGCGCATCGAAAAGGGCCACGTCACCCATGCCGAGATCAACGGCACGGTCACCCCCAACGATCTCGGTTTCGGCCGCATGGTTTCATCAACCAAGCCGGATTTCATCGGCAAGGCGATGCTCGCCCGCGACGGCCTTCAGGACCCCGAGCGCCCGCGCCTCGTCGGCGTCAAGCCGTTCAATCCGGCGAGCAGCTTCCGCACCGGCTCGCATATCCTTGCCGAGGGCACTGCGGCGGCACTCGAAAACGATCAGGGCTGCGTCACATCGAGCGCCTTCTCGCCGACGCTCGGCCATACGATCGGCCTGGCGCTCGTCAAGCGCGGGCCGGAGCGCATCGGCGAAAAGGTGACGGTCTGGAACGGCCTGCGCAATGAATTCATCGATGCGGTGCAAAGCAATGTGGAGAAGGGCGTTTGAAATATTGCGCAAATCGGTCTTGCGCGGACGATCGAGACGGCGTGGCGCAGGCATGAACGCGGCAACAAATTCCCATTCGCGATCTGTGGCGTCGCTTGCGTACCGGCTCGTCCGGCGCTCGTAGTGCCGCCGGGTGGTTTCAGTCTAGGCCATCGTGGTCTCCACCGAATCTTCGCAAATCCGACAGACTCACAACTGACTGAAATCACCCAATTCTTTTTGAGGCAGACTCTGAGGGAAGACAAAGCAGATTGGAGAGCTGGAGCAGCGGTAGGCCGCGCCAATACCTCTTTCCAGTCGCCGGGTTCCGCTCATTTCGATCGGGATCGCCCTCATCCTTGGCGCCATGCTTGTCCTGGAGCATGTCCCAAACGATGGCCGGTTCCGGGTGCCGCGGTTGTCGCCACCTTGTCGTATAGCCTGTATCTGACTCACAAGTCGGCGTTCCATGTCGATAGGCTTGGCTTCGGAGAGGAGAACCTCCAGGGCGGCATCGGCTCCCGATGATCTGAATCCTTCCGGATCCGCCGCGGGGGTTGCTGGCACACACACAGGATTTCGCGCGTCGCCGGAGGCGCTCTGGGAAGCCGTCGAAGCCGCGGAGTTCCATTTTGTGCAGGATCGGACTTGACCTTCCCATGGTTGGAAACCCCATATCGGAGCGGTCACACGATTGGAGACCACCATGTACGAATTCGAAATCCAGAATATGACCTGCGGCCATTGCGCGAGCACGGTGGAAAGGGCGATCAAGACGGCCGATCCGGAAGCTTCCGCCAGCATCGATCTTGCAGCCAGGACTGCCAAGGTTGAGACGAAGGATCCAGCCGCGATCAACACGGCCATCGAGAAAGCGGGTTATCCGTCCAGCTTCAGGCAGATTTGATTTCGCAGCGGACCGCCTGGTTGACCAGATGTTCCGCGCCGAAGTCCCAAACGGTCACCGGGGTGACTCATAGGTCTGCGGCGACTGTCGATATGCCTCCTCACAGCGCGGCGAACAAAACCACGGCCCCTGCGGCGCGGCCCGTCTATAGGATGAATACGGTGCATGCATCTTGCACACCGGGTCGATCCAGGCCGGGTCAGCCGACGGAGCAAGCTCGATCTCATAGAGAGGGACTTCGTCGGCCACGGATCTAAGCGCCACCATCCCGAGGTCTCGCACCAGGATGCCTCGGGCGACAGCCGCCTCGGCAATGGCTTGAGTGGCAAGCAATTGACCGGGAGACGCCAATGCGGCGATTCGTGCCGCAATGTTGACGGTCGATCCAAAGAGATCGCCACCTCTACTGATGACCGGTCCATGGTTCAGCCCCGCCCGGGTGAGCGGCAGCCGTGGTTCCCTACGGCATGCCTGCAACAGCGTTCCGAGTACCTGGATCGCTGTTTCGGGCTCAGGAAACGAGATCATTGCCTCATCTCCGATCCATTTGATCGGGGGCTCATAGCCGCTCAGGGCGTCGCGGACCATGCTCTCGAATATCTCAAGCACGTCGAGCGCGGCTGCGTCTCCATAAATGTCCGCAATCGCGCTGAATCCCGCGATATCTATGAAAGCAACGGTGGCCTGTGCTTTAACCGAATCCTCTCGCTGCCTCGAATGGCTGTCCATCACCGCTCCTATCGGCGCTTGAAAGCGCTGCTGGAAGTTACGAAAATCTCCACATCGATCATCGAAGATATCAAGACCGAACTCAAGCAAGACGCCATTTCGGAAAACAAGGCGCCCCTTGACCTTCCTACCATGGGAAGGATTACCTATATGTGCAGTTCAACAAGGGACGTTCCCATGACTGCAGCTTCCAAGATCGAGAAATTGACCTCGTTACCCATTCCGACCGAGTTCGGGATCGAGGGCATGTCGTGCGCGTCGTGCGTGGCCAGAGTGGAACGGGCAATCAAGGCCGTTCCCGGCGTCGACGCGGCGTCGGTGAACCTCGCCACTGAACGTGCGACGGTGACATTCAAGGACACGGTGGACGCGACCGCTGTCCTGCAAGCCATAGAAGGCGCCGGTTACGAGGCCCGGATCGACACTCTCGAGATGGTTGTCGAGGGCATGACCTGTGCCTCGTGTGTATCCCGTGTCGAGCGTGCTCTGAAGGCCGTGCCTGGCGTGGTCGACGCGGCCGTCAATCTGGCGACCGAGAAGGCGACGGTTCGCTACGCGGCGGGTACGGCGTCCGTCCGCGCATTGGAGAGCGCCATCCGAACAGCCGGATACGAGCCCAGATCCGAAATCCAGACGCATCAGTCCGCGGCCGCCGACCGCCGCGACGTCGAGATGCGTTCGCTCGCGGTCCGACTTGTCTTATCCGCCATTCTCACCCTGCCGCTGTTCGTGATCGAAATGGGCTCGCACTTCATCCCGGGCGTCCACGAGCTCGTCATGGACACTATCGGGATGCGGGAGAGCCTGTACCTGCAGTTCGCGCTGGCAACCGTCGTCCTGTTCGGGCCTGGTCTGGCGTTCTTTCGGAAGGGCGTTCCCAATCTCCTCCGGCTGGCTCCCGACATGAACTCGCTGGTAGTGCTCGGGACCACCGCGGCCTGGGCCTATTCCGCCGTGGCGACATTCGTCCCGGCCGCCCTGCCTCCAGGAACTGTGAACGTCTATTACGAGGCGGCAGCCGTCATTGTGACCCTCATACTGCTCGGCCGCTATCTCGAGGCTCGCGCGAAGGGAAAGACGAGCCAGGCGATCAGGCGCCTGCTCGGCCTGCAGGCCAAGACTGCCTTCGTGGAGCGGGCCGGCAAATTCGAGGAAGTCTCGATCGAGGAGGTCGTGGTCGGGGACGTGATCCGCATCCGCCCCGGCGAGAAGGTTCCGGTGGACGGCACGGTGGTCTCCGGCAATTCGTACGTCGACGAGGCCATGATCACCGGGGAACCCGTCCCTGTAGCGAAGTCCGTTGGAAGCGATGTGGTCGGCGGCACGATCAACAAGATGGGCTCGTTCACATTCCGCGCGACGAAGGTCGGCGCCGACACGGTTCTCGCCCAGATCGTCCGTATGGTCGAGGCCGCGCAAGGGGCCAAGCTGCCGATCCAGGCTCTGGTGGACAGGGTGACAAGCTGGTTCGTTCCCGCTGTCATCCTCGCCGCGTTGCTGACGTTCGGCGCGTGGATGATCCTCGGACCCACCCCGGCCCTAAGCTTCGCGCTGGTCAACGCCGTGGCCGTCCTGATCATCGCCTGCCCCTGCGCGATGGGGCTCGCGACGCCGACGTCGATCATGGTCGGCACGGGCCGCGCGGCCGAGCTTGGGATCCTGTTTCGCAGGGGCGAAGCGCTGCAGAGCCTGCGTGAGGCCCGCATCGTCGCCCTGGACAAGACCGGAACGCTGACGAAAGGCGAGCCGGAGCTGACCGATATCCGGGTCGCCGAAGGCTTCCGGCGCGAGGAGGTGCTCGCCTGGGTCGCAAGCATCGAGGCGCTGTCGGAGCATCCGATCGCCGAAGCCATCGTGAAGGCCGCCGAGGCAGAGGGACTGGCGCTCGGCGGCGTGGAAGGATTCGAGGCGTCTCCGGGATATGGCGTGAAAGGATCCGTCGCCGGCCGGTCGCTGCTCGTCGGCGCGGATCGGGCGCTGGTTCGCGCGGGAGTGTCCGTGGAAGGTTTCGCCCCGCTCGCCGAGGAACTCTCCAGCAAGGGAGGATCGCCCATCTATGTCGCCGTTGACGGCAAGCTTGCGGCGATCGTGGCGGTATCAGACCCCGTCAAGGAGACGACGCCCGAAGCGATCAGGTCCCTGCATGCCCTTGGCCTCGAAGTGGCGATGATCACGGGAGACAACCGTCGCACCGCGGAGGCCGTCGCCGCCCAGCTCGGCATCGATAGGGTAATCGCGGAGGTGCGTCCGGAAGGCAAGGTTGAGGCCGTCAAGCGGCTGCGCGAAGGCGGCAAGGTCGCCTTTGTCGGCGATGGCATCAACGACGCCCCGGCCCTCACGCAGGCGGACGTGGGACTCGCCGTCGGCACAGGCACTGACGTCGCCATCGAGAGCGCCGATGTGGTGCTGATGTCCGGAGACCTCACCGGCGTCGTCAGGGCCGTCGGGCTGAGCCGCGCGACGATCCGCAACATCAAGCAGAACCTGTTCTGGGCGTTCGTCTACAACGCCGGCCTCGTGCCCGTTGCGGCCGGCCTCCTCTATCCGGTCAACGGCACCCTGCTTTCGCCGGTCTTTGCCGCCGGCGCGATGGCAATGTCGAGCGTGTTCGTCCTCTGCAACGCCCTTCGCCTTCGCCGTATCCAACCTTGAAGAATGCAGAGCGTGGCCATCGGCTGCGCGCCACACGTCGACAGGAGCACAGAATGAACATTGGAGAGGCCGCAAAGGCGAGCGGAGTTTCCGCCAAAATGATCCGGTATTATGAGCAGATCGGACTGATCACGCCCGCGCACAGGACACAGTCCAGCTACCGGACCTACACTGACAACGACGTCCACACGCTCCGTTTCGTCCGCGGAGCACGCGACCTTGGCTTCTCGGTCGAGCAGATGAGGACGCTGCTGGCGCTTTGGCGCGACCGGACGCGGGCCAGCGCCGACGTGAAGGCGATCGCGCTGGAACACGTTGCCGAGTTGGAACGGAAGGCGGCGGCGATCATTGCGATGACCAAAACGCTCAAACACCTCGCCAGCCACTGCCACGGCGACGACCGGCCCGATTGTCCGATCATCGACGAGATTGCCAACTCGGGCGCAGGGAGCGACCTGCCTTCCATCGATACGAGATTCGGCGTCAACGGGTTAAGGGCCGAGTAGCGAAACGCAATCGGCGCCCTCACCGGTGGATCCTGAACGCCGCGTGGCACGTCGTGCAGGTCTGCAGCATCAGGTGGAAGACGTGCTCTGCGGGGATGGAGGAAAGTTCCGCCTCGCTCCGGACGTGAATCCCAAGCGGACCTCCGCCCATCGGTTCGCCGGGTTTCATCCGCATGCGCTCGGTCATCGGTCCTGGGTTGGCTTCACCCGCTGCGTCGAGCGCCAGTGCGTAGTTCCGCAGGTCATCGGCGAGACGGTCGAAGCGGTTGCGCTCCTGGACGATGTCCGGTTTCGCCTTCGACCTCGGATCGCCCATACCGTCGGCGAAGTGGCCGGCCAATACCGAGCCGGATCGGTCCACGATGACGTCGGCCGCCCGCCTGAACTCCGTCGATGAATAGGACTCGGGAGCCCGGAACATATCTGAGATGGTCTTTGCTGCGTCGGACATCGCCTTCATGTCGGCCTGCCGGAGCGCGACGACATCGTCTTCCGCAGGCGCCGACGGGGCGATTACGGAGCTGATAGCAATGAGGCCGAGGACGAGAGCCGTTCTTGAAGTGGTCAAAGGAACCTCGCGCAGGTGATGGGCAGTCGATCGTGGTGACCGGATCCGGAGATGCCGGAAGACATCGCCGAATCCTAATCGATGATCCATCGTATTGCCGCGAAGTTGAGCGAAAAGAGGGCGCACCGCGCCCTCTTCCAGTCACGCCGCCATCTTCTGGCAGCTATCGGCGCAACGCCGGCAGGCGTCGACGCAGCTCCGCATGTCGCCGATCCGCTCGCAGTCGTCGGCGCACTGGGCGCAGATCTCGGCGCATTCCCGGCAGACATGCTTGTGGTGGTCCGAGCCGATCAGCATGAAATGCGCAGAGGTCCGGCAGATCTCCGCGCAGGCCATCATCAGCTTGAAGTGGGGGGGCTTGGTGTGCTCCCCGCCCAACTCCAGGCAATGGCCCATCGCCATCGACAGGCATTCGCTGTAGCAGGCCAAGCAGTTGTCGATGCAGGCCTTCATCTCGGTCGAGATACGATGCATGGCGGAATCTCCTACTTGACTTCCTTGTCCACCCATTTGGACATCTCTTCGATCTCCTTCTTCTGGGCTTCGATGATCCTCTGGGCCATCTGCTTGGCCTCTTCGTTGTCGCCGTACTTGAGCTCAACCTCCGACATGCTGATCGCGCCCATATGGTGAGCGATCATGCCGCAGACGAAGGAGACGTCGGCATCCTTCTTCATCATTCCCTGCATCATGTTCATGTTCATGTCCTTCATGCCGTCCATCGACGCCTTCTGGTAGTCGGTCACCTGCATGCCTCCCGACGACATGTCGTCCTTCGACTTGTCCATCATCATGCCTTCGGACTTGCATTTCTCCGGATAGGCCATCGTCGACTGCGCGGAAGCGTCCGAGGGAAGGGCTGCGAACGAGACAGTGGCGGCGGTCGCCAAAAAGGCGAGAGTGGCGAGTGTGTTCATAATGGTGCTCCTATAAATGATTGAGGATGGATTGGGCTCAAGCAGGAGAATCTCGAGGAGGAGGATCGATTGGCCGGATCAACAGTAGCGGCTGGTAGCTCTCCGGCACGCTGTCGTGGCGCATGGATTCGGTCTGGGGAGCCGCAATGGCAGCGAGTTCCAGGAGTATCTGGCAGCAGTGCATTGCCGAACAGCACGCCGTCTGGTGTCCGCATAAATCCCGGCCGTGGTGATGCTCCGCGGCGACCGCACTGTGCTGACCTTGGAGAGCCGCCAACGGCGTGGCGATGCCGAAAGGATTCACTGCCATCATCAGGGCGATGACGAACACCTGCGCGTAACGGAATATGCTCCCAAGTCCCATTTGGATGGCTTTCCCTTCCACGGCAGAACCATGCCGCAGCAGAAATGTTCCGCGTATCCGATGATCTGTGGCGGCGAGGCGTGTTGGCAATCGGCCGACGAGGAAAGTTTAACCCTCGCCCGCTACTCTGCGCCCCTCGCTTGGAGAGAACCCGATGAAACGTGGCTATTCGCTGGCCCAGATAGGACTTCACTGGCTGGTCGCCCTCATGGTGCCCGGCCAGTACCTGACGGGCGGCAGCATCGAGCGGACTCATCACGCCGTCCACATGGGCATGACACCATCGTACTGGGACATCGTCCAGCATCACCTCCACAACTACGCTGGAATGGCGATCGGCTTGCTGATGGGCGTGCGGCTGGTTCTACGTATCCTGCAGCCGCCCGATGCGAGCGCACCCGGAACATGGAGCGAGCGGGCCGCCACGGCGCTTCATCATGCCTTCTATGCCGCGGTCATCGCGCAGGCATGCATGGGATTCGCAGCGAGCTACTTCTGGTTGGGGATCGCGCCATATCACGTCGTGGGATCGAGGATCATCTTGGGGATGGTCGCGCTACACCTCGCCGCGGCGGCCTGGCACACGCTGGTCGCCCGTGACGAAACGGTAGACCGGATCGTGTTTCCTCGCAGCAAGCGGTCAGCCCAGGAACTGTAACGTCGCCAACGTCAGCACGACATAGCGGCCCGTCTTGGCGACGAACACGAGGATCGTGAACGGAAGCAGCGGCTCCCTGAGCACTCCGGCGACAACGGTAAGAGCGTCTCCAAGCACCGGCATCCAGGAAAGCAGCAGCGTCCACTTCCCGTATTTCCGGTACCAGCGGGACGAACGTTCGAGCGCCGCCTCCCCGACTGGAAACCAGCGTCGGTCCCGAAAACGTTCGACCCCGCGGCCTAGGAACCAGTTCACGATACTTCCAAGCGTGTTCCCGATGCTAGCGACGGCGAGCAGAGCAGGGACGGAGAACTTACCCGTGAGGAGAAGTCCGACCAGCACGGACTCCGATTGCATCGGCAGTATCGTCGCCGCGCCGAGTGCGGCGGCAAAAAGGCCGAAGTAGGATGCGAGATCGATCATTGAGAAAGAACAGCCCTGTTGACCTTACCACCGTTGGAAGGCGTAGCTATGCACCGACGTGATGTTCGCGCGCCACATAAAGGACTCGAACATCGACAAGGGATAGGTCCTAATTGAAATCGCGCTGCTTTGCATGTAGCTCGTCGGGAATGGGCAAGATGTACCGAATCACAGTGAGCAGGCTGCTCATGATGATGCGGCTGGTGATCATCGTATCACTGGCGGGGTACTCGCTGTCGAACGCCAACACTGCGATGCATGGCTCGTTTTTCCCTGACCTGCAAGTCGTTGCCGTGGACGCGACACCATCCCATGAAGGGCACACCATGGTGGGCGCGGCCGATCACGGCCACTCGCACGGTGACCTGTCCGATGATGGGGATGACATCTCGAAGCTCGTCAAGCAGCAATGCTGCAACGACTTCTGCGGCGGGCTTGGTATCATTTGTGAAGGCCCCGACGTCGGCGGACCCGTCGTGACCTCGATCCGGCAGTTCGCTGACGACCGTACGACCTTAGGCGAACTGCCGCCCCTCCATCGTCCCCCGAATATCTGAATAGAGACGCACCCGCTTGATCGGATCCAGTCGGTCCCCCGCCTTTGTTCTGGCGGACGACCGCAGGCTACCTCTTATTCGGACATTCATAATGAAACCCTCGATTTTCGTGGTGGGGCTGCCGCTTGTCATCGGCGGCTGCGCATCCACACTTCCTCCCAACGTGGTGGCGTCTTCCACCGCGGCCGAACAGCCGCCTGCGCGCGCGGTCGCGTATCAGTCGCCGATGTCGGGCTACGTCGCCAGGCAGCCCGTCGATCCCAAGCCGTGGCGCAGACAGAACGATCTGCAGTCTCCAGCGAATGGAGACGCCCAATGATTGGCTGTAGAAAACTGATCGCGACACTGGCATTCCCGCTGTTCTTGAGCGGCTGCATCACAGGAGCCGAGTATTCCAGCAAGGAGGCGGGCTTCACTCCGGTTGCCAACAAGATCGCAACCGTCACGGCCAAGCAGACCGTCTGGATCCAGAACCAGAACCAGGCTCGCGCGGTTGCTGCCGAGGTCAGAAGCCTGCTCGATCGAAAGAAGAGCCTCGATGTCGAGACGGCCGTCCAGATCGCCCTGCTCAACAACAAGGGCCTCCAGGCCGCCTACGCCGATCTCGGCGACAGCGCGGCGGACGCCTGGCAGTCAACGATGTTCATCAATCCGACCGTGTCCATCGGCACGACGGGCATGGGGACGCCGGAACTAGGGGCGTTCAAGACCGTCGAAGGGATGATCACGACGAACATCCTGGCGCTCGCAACGAGGAACCGGGACATCGCGATCGCCGACACCCGCTTCCGGCAGGCGCAGTTGACCGCGGCCGTGAGAACGCTCCAGGTCGCCGCCGACACGCGGCGCGCCTGGATCGGGGCCGTGGCGACCTGGGAGAACGTCGGACAGCTTCAGCGCGCCCAGGCGACGGCGGACGCCGCTTCCGATCTCGCGGAGAAGCTGGGCGAGACCGGCGCGATGACAAAGGGAGCCCAGGCCCGCGAACATGGCTTCGTCGCCGAACTCGCCGGCGAGACGGCAAAGGCGCGCCTCGCAGCTCGTCTCGCCAAGGAGGAGCTGACGCGGCTGATGGGTCTCTGGGGATCCGACCTGGACTACCAGGTCCCGAACAGCCTGCCGTCGCTGCCGAAGTCCGTCGTCAGGCGCGATACCATCGAGGCCGAGGCTCTAAGGAACCGCATCGACCTTCAGGTCGCGAAGCTCGAACTGGAGGCGACAGCCAAATCCTATGGTCTCACTGAAGCCACCCGCTACGTCACCGATCTCGAAATCCTGACGGGCTTCGAGACGGAACGGGAAATCGAGGACGACGAAAGGACCACCAGGACGACCGGCCAGGTTGAGCTGGAGTTCGCGATCCCGATCTTCGACACAGGCAAGGCGCGGATGCGCAAGGCCGAACTGGCCTATATGCGGGCGGCAAACCAGCTTGCGGAGAAGGCCGTCAACGTCCGCTCGGAAGCACGCTCCGCATACGAGGCATACCGTTCGAACTACGACATCGCGCGGCACTACCGCAACAATGTCGTGCCGTTGCGCACCAAGGTCGAGGAAGAATCTCTGCTGACCTACAACGGCATGATCACCAACACTTTCGAGCTGCTCACCGACACCCGCGACAAGATCAACTCCATCCTGCTCTCCGTCAACGCCAAGCGCGATTTCTGGCTAGCCGAAGCCAACCTGGCGCCTGCGATCTACGGTGGTGGCGCGACCAACGCGCCGGCAGAGACCGAAGTCGCCGCTGCTTCCGGCAGCAGCGCTGGCGGCCATTGAGAAAGGAACCCAACATGTTCAACAGACGACAGTTGTTCGGTGCGAGCGCAGCGCTGCTGGCGGCGGGAGCCTGGACGAAAACCTCAGCGATGGGGCTGCCCGACGCCCCGGCAATGAAATCGGCGGACATGCAACCTCCGCTCCACCCGACCTCTGGTCCGGACTACCAGCCGGTCGTCACCCTTAACGGCTGGACCCTGCCCCACCGGATGAACAACGGCGTCAAGGAGTTCCACCTCGTCGCCGAGCCCGTCGAACGCGAAATGGCCGATGGCATGACCGCTTATCTGTGGGGCTATAACGGCCAGTCCCCCGGCCCGACGATCGAAGCCGTCGAGGGCGACCGGGTGCGCATCTTTGTGACCAACAAGCTGCCTGAACACACGACGATCCACTGGCACGGCATGATCCTGCCGTCGGGCATGGACGGCGTCGGCGGCCTGACGCAGCCACACATCCCGGTCGGAAAGACCTTCGTCTACGAGTTCGATCTCGTGAAGTCGGGCACCTTCATGTACCACCCGCACTCCGACGAGATGGTGCAGATGGCGATGGGCATGATGGGCTTCTTCGTCGTCCATCCGAAAGATCCGAAGTTCATGCGGGTCGACCGCGATTTCGTCTTTCTGCTCAACGCCTACGACATCGATCCCGGCTCCTACGTGCCGCGCATCATGGAGATGACCGATTTCAACATGTGGTGCTGGAATAGCCGCGTGTTTCCGGACATCAGCCCGCTGGTCGTTTCCAGGAACGACAGGGTGCGGGTGCGGATCGGCAACCTGACCATGACCAACCATCCGGTTCACATGCATGGCTATGACTTCGAGGTGACATGCACGGATGGCGGATGGGTGCGGCCCGAAGCACGGTGGCCGGAGGTGAGCATCGATATCCCGGTCGGCGCGATGCGCGCCTACGAGTTCGACGCCAAGTATCTCGGCGACTGGGCGATCCACTGCCACAAGTCGCATCACACGATGAACGCGATGGGCCACGACATCCCGACCTTCATCGGTGCTGATAAGTCGAAGCTCGCCGAGAAGATCAGGAAGCTTCAGCCGGAATACATGCCCATGGGCACCAAGGGCATGGCCGATATGGGCGAAATGGAAATGCCCATTCCCGAGAACACTGTTCCAATGATGACCGGCTGGGGGCCGCATGGCCCGATCGAAATGGGCGGCATGTTCTCGGTCGTGAAGGTCCGCGAGGGCATCTCGGCGGACGATTACTCCGATCCCGGCTGGTACGAAAACCCGCCCGGAACGCAGGCCTGGGAGTGGACCGGCGAACTGCCGGACGCGACCAAGGCCAAAGACGCGAAGACGCAAATCACGCCGAAGCCGACGAACGGCTGAGGCTCAACATCCAACATCAGAAAAGGATCTACGCATGAAGAATTATGTAATGGCACTGGCTCTCGCGGCGCTTGCAACTCCCGCCCTCGCTTCCGGCAACCACGCCGGCGGTCATGGTGAGAAAATGGCGGTCGGCGAGCCTGGCGACAAGGCCAAGGCGACACAGACCATCCGCGTCACGATGAAGGAGACCGACGACGGAAAGATGATCTTCACTCCCGCCGTTATCAATGTCCGCAAGGGGCAGACGGTCAAGATCGCGATCAAGAATGCCGGAACCGTCGACCACGAATTTGTGCTCGATCAGGAAGACAAGATCCTTGAGCACAAGAAGGTCATGGAGAAGTTCCCGGAGATGGAGCATGCCGACCCCAATTCCATCCGCCTTCCGGCCGGCCAGTCCGGCGAGATCGTCTGGAAGTTCACCACCGACGGCGCGTTCAAATTCGCCTGCCTGATCCCCGGCCATTACGAAGCCGGCATGCACGGCGATGTCAGCGTCGCCGGGAAATAATTCCAACAAGGAGCCACGAATATGAAAACTGCGATGATCAAAATCAGTCTAGCCACCCTCCTCTCCGTCAGCGCGGCCTTCGGTGCGTTCGCCGAGGAGTTCACGAAGGGCGTCGTCAACAAGGTCGACGCGAAGGCGAAGAAGGTCACCATCAAGCATGAAGACCTGAAGAACCTCGACATGCCTGCGATGACGATGGTCTTCCGAGTCGAGGATCCGGCTCTGCTCGAAAAGCTGAAGGAAGGCTCGAGCATCGAGTTCGTTGCCGAACGCGTGAATGGCAAGCTGACCGTCACCGAAGTAAAATAGCATACTCCCTGTCGCCCGGATTCAACCGGGCGACAGGGCATCGAGGAGTGGAGACAATGCGCAGGAGAAGCTTCATCGCAATGGCGCCGTCCGCGCTGCTATTGCTCGCCGGACGGGTTGGTGCGACCGTCCCGACGGAGATGACTGTCTACAAGGATCCGAACTGCGGCTGCTGCCACGCATGGGCGAAGGCGATGACCGCCGCGGGCTATTCCGTCGACATCCGCGACGCCGACGACCTTGCCGCGGTCAAGGCGCGGCTGGGCGTGCCTGCGGACTTGGAGGGATGCCACATCGCCGTCGTTCAGGAATTTTACCTCGAGGGACACGTGCCGCTTGAGGCCGTCCAGCGCCTGCTAGAGGAGCGGCCGCCGGTCCGGGGACTGGCCGTGCCGGGCATGCCCTCCGGCTCGTTGGGAATGGGTGACGACCCGCAGGCGTCCTATGACGTCTATGCGATCCCCTCGAGGACCGGCGCGCCATACGTGTTCATGGAGGTCCGCCCCCGGAAGGGCTGACGCCTCGATCGTCCAAGCCATGCCGCACTACCGCTCAGGAAACCGGGGCGTTGCAGAGCGCTGACCAGAGATCGTGCTTCCAGTCGGTTCCCGGCCGCGCCGAAACGTCGATTGGATAGTCGGTGGAATTGATCCGCACCGTGGCGGGCGAAACGCAGCGCACGCTCGCCTTGTGCCGTCCGCCGTCCCGATAGAGCACTGCTCCGCCACCGTCGAATTCCGACAGTGTAATGACGACGTCGAAGTCGAAGGTGGGATCGCGAGAGACAGCGCCCTCCGCCAGACTGAGACTGACCGACCGGCTGCCACCGAACGAAGCGGTGTGGAAGACGGCAAGCCCGGCCGCCACCGACATCGATGCGGACTGCGCGCAAAGGATCAAAGTCAGAAGGACTCGGCGCATTTACCCCTCCCGCGGTGAATGCATTCCGATCCTATCATATCCTCGGAGGCTCCGCGACAGCGCCTTCGAGGTCGCCTCCGCTACGGCCCCCAGAACATCTGCATCTCTTCGGGCGTGACCTTACCGTCCTTGTTGGCGTCCACGCTACCGAAGATCGGCTTGTGGATCGCCGTCACCTCCTCGAATGACAGCGCGCCATCCCCGTCGGCGTCGGCGATCGCGAACATTATTTTCATCATGGGTCCGCGCATACCCGTCGTTGGCATGCCCCCCATCATGCCGGACTGAATCATGCCTGATCCGCCCGGCATTGCGCTCTGGCCTTGCGGGGTCGTGTCCTTCATTCCCGACGGCTGTGTCGCCTGCGCCGGGTCCGCAGGATGATGGGGATCCGCCCCGCTCGTCTGCGCAAGGGCGAGCTCTGCACTGCCGACGGCAATCGCCGCGGTCAGCAGGATAACATTTGGCACTGTCATTCCCATGTCTTTTCTCCTTTGGCTGGTTCTATCCGCGCCCGCTTGCCGGGGAACAGGATGGATGCGAATGTCGTGTCCAGCAGACGCGCCGCGGGGTCATCTAGTCGATGGCCGAACGGCGCAGCCTGAGCGAGTTGCCGATGACGCTGACCGATGACAGCGCCATAGCTGCGGCCGCGATGATCGGCGAGAGCAGCAGCCCGAAAGCGGGATAGAGTATGCCTGCAGCGATGGGCACGCCCGCCGCGTTGTAGATGAAGGCGAAGAACAGGTTCTGACGAATGTTGCTCATGGTCGCATGGCTGAGCTTGCGGGCTCTCGCGATGCCCTGCAGGTCGCCCTTCAGCAGCGTGACGCCCGCGCTCTCGATCGCCACATCGGTGCCCGTGCCCATGGCGATGCCGACGTCGGCGGCGGCAAGCGCCGGGGCGTCGTTCACCCCGTCTCCTGCCATGGCGACGACGCGCCCTTCGCTTCTGAGCCGCGCGACCACCTTGCCCTTGTCCTCCGGCAGGATCTCCGCCTCCACCTCGTCGATGCCGAGCTTTCTCGCCACGGCCTGCGCCGTCGTCCTGTTGTCTCCGGTCAGCATGACGACGCGGATGTTCTGCTCCTTCAACGAACGCAGCGCGGCGGGCGTGGTCATCTTGACCGGATCGGCTATGGCGATGAGACCGCCCACCTTGCCGTCAATGGCTACGTAGATCACCGTGGCACCCTCGCCGCGCAGCGTCTCGGCCTCGGCCGCGAGCGACGACAGGTGGACGCCCACCTCGGCCATGATCCGATGGCTGCCGATGACGAGATTCCGGCCGTCGACCGTACCGGTGACGCCCTTGCCGACGGGACTGTCAAACTCGCGGGCCTCGCCCAGGGCAAGGCCCCACTCCCGCGCCGCGGCGACGATGGCCGCGGCGAGTGGGTGTTCGCTGGCACGCTCGAGTGTTGCGGCCAGCCGCAGGAGCTCGGATTCGTCGAATCCTTGGGCGGCCTTCAATGCGGCCATCTTCGGCCTGCCTTCCGTGAGCGTGCCGGTCTTGTCAACGACGAGCGTATCGATCTTCTCGAAGCGTTCCAGCGCCTCGGCGTTCTTGATGAGAACGCCCATCCTGGCGCCGCGGCCGACGCCCACCATGATCGACATCGGCGTCGCCAGCCCCAGCGCGCAGGGGCAGGCGATGATCAGCACGGCGACGGCGGCGACGAGGCCGTGGGCGAAGCGCGGCTCCGGTCCCCAGACGCCCCAGGCCATGAAGGCAGCGACTGCGACGAGGATCACCGCCGGGACGAACCAGCCCGACACCTGGTCGGCGAGCCGCTGGATCGGCGCGCGGGAGCGCTGGGCCTCGGCGACCATGCGGACGATCTGCGAGAGCATCGTGTCGCGTCCGACTTTGCCCGCCTTCATGACGAAACCGCCGCTCTGGTTCATCGTGCCGCCGATCAGCCTGGCGCCTACCTCCTTCGTGACCGGCATGGATTCGCCGGTGATCATGGATTCGTCTACGGAGCTACGCCCCTCCAGCAGCTTCCCGTCGACCGGAACCTTCTCGCCCGGACGGACGCGCAGGCGGTCGCCGACTGCGACAACATCGAGCCCGACGTCCTCGTCCGTACCATCGTCCCGAATGCGGCGGGCGGTCTTCGGGGCAAGATCAAGCAGCGCCCGGATCGCGCCGCCGGTCTGCTCCCGCGCCCTGAGCTCAAGCACCTGGCCCAGCAGCACCAGCACGGTGATGACTGCGGCCGCCTCGAAATAGATCGCAACCGAACCATCGGCGGCGCGGAACGTGGCAGGAAAGATGTCCGGTGCCGCCGTTGCGACGACGCTGTAGACCCACGCGACGCCCGTTCCCATCGCGATCAGCGTGAACATGTTGAGGCTGCGATTGACGAGCGAGGCCCAGGCCCGCTCGAAAAATGGCCATCCCGCCCAGAGCACGACCGGCGTTGCCAGCACGAGCTGGATCCAGTTGGAAAGCTGCGCGCCGAGCAGCATGTGCAGGTTGGTGAGGTGACCGCCCATCTCCAGGGCGAGAACGGGCAACGTCAGCACCAGGCCGATCCAGAAACGCCGCGTCATGTCGACGAGCTCGGCGCTCGACCCCGCCGCTTCGGTAGCGACCTCTGGCTCCAGCGTCATGCCGCAGATCGGGCAGGTGCCGGGTCCGACCTGCCGGATCTGCGGATGCATCGGGCAGGTGTAGATCACGACTTCCTGAACTTTTGGTCCGGCACGCTCGGGAATCGCCGGCTTCTTGTCCCCATGGTGATGATGGTCGTGGGCATGGCCTTCGTGGGCGTAATGATCAGTCATGGACCGCTCCTCCCCGATGGCTACCGGCCGCATTCGCCCCGTGGCCAAGCCTCGGAACGAAGCGCGGCACCGCCTTGACGTAGGCTTCCCACGCGGTTCCGAACTCGGCGCGCGAGGCCTCCTCCTCGCGCTTGGCAAGGCGCACATAGACCCAGACGAGAACCGGGAACATGGCGAGCGTCACCAGGGTCGGCCACTGCAGCAGGAATCCTATCATGATCACGACGAAGGCATCGTATTGCGGATGCCGGACGCGGGCATATGGTCCCGTGGTCGCCAAGCGGTGATCGCGCTGGGCGTTGTAGAGCACGTGCCAGCTCGAGGCGAGTAGCCAGAAGCCGGCGACGATCAGGATGTTGCTCGCGAGATGGAACGGCCCGAAATGCGGATTGACCCGCCAGCCGAACATCATTTCCAGCAGGTGGCCAGCGTCGTGCGACCAGAAGTCGACGCCGGGAAACTGCCGCCCGAGCCAGCCGGACAGCAGGTATATCGTCAGGGGGAAGCCGTACATCTCAGTAAAAAGCGCGACGATGAAGGCGGAGAAGGCGCCGAGCGAACGCCAATCGCGCTGCGTCCCGAGCTTCGTGAAGCTCGCGGCGAAGACGATGAACACCACGGAATTGATGATCACCAGGCTCCAGAGCCCGTAGGCCGGTGTATCAGACATCGTCGGCCTCCTTCGTCTTCTGCTGGACCGTGCCGGCCCGATGGCGGGGCTGGTCATGGCCGGAATGGCCACCGTGTCCGCCGTGGGCGTGGCCGTGATGCATGAAGAGATGCATCAGCGGGCAGGCGAGGATGAGGAGCCACGGCAGGATGCCGAGGACATGCACGCGATGTTCGAATGCGATGAGGGCCAGCGCGATGGCCGCGAAGGCGATGAAGACGGTTCGGCTGTAGGTGCTCCAAGCCGACGGAGGATGATTGTCGTTCATGAGGAAGCCTCGTTTTAATGATTGCGTAAAAAGCTTCGCGTTCCTGGGACTGCGTCAGCCAATGCCATCATAGGTGACGTAGGCCATCATGCCCGTCGCCATGTGGTAGAGGTGATGGCAGTGCAGTGGCCAGCGGCCGGGATTGTCGGCGTCGAACGCCAGGACGACGCTCGCCATCGGCGGCACCAGGACCGTGTCCCTGACCGCGCCGGCAACCGGCGTTCCATTGATGCCGACCACCTGGAAATGATGGCCGTGCAGGTGCATCGGATGCGCCATCATCGAGGCGTTGCTGATCGCCACCTCTATCCGCTCGCCGCGCTTCACGACGAGACCATCCGCACCGTCGACACCCCAGGTGTAGGCGGCCATGTCGCCAGTCAGCGACAGATTGAAGCGGCGGTCCGCCGGACGTGCCTTCAGCGGGCGCAAGGGACGCAGCCGCTGTTCGAGATCGAACCCGAGAACCGGCTCCTTTGCATCGCCCTCGACCGCAATCTTGCGGACCGTCGCGCCCGCGGTGGCGAGGATGATGCCAGCGCGTTCGAGGCCCCCTTCGCGGCGGGCGAGGACGGGAAACGCACCCACCTCCTTCGGCAGGCTCAGGCGGATGTCGAGGCGCTGGCCCATGGAGACGGGGAAGGATGTTCCGGGGACCGGCTGCACGCCCTGCCCGTCGACGGCAACCAATTCTCCGTAAAGCTGGCCGGTATCGATGGTGAAGGCGGTCGCCGTCGCGCCATTGATGATCCGAAGGCGGACGCGAGCGCCCTTCTCGACCCTTACGACTTCGGGATCATCGAGCGTGCGGTCATTGGCGAGATAGGCGTCGTAGTCGACGTCGTTGAGGTCCATGGCGGCGATCCCCGGCATTGCCATGCCCGCCATGTCGCTGCCAGACATCATGTGCTGCATGCCCGACATGCCCTGCATAGCGCCGTGGTCCATCGGCTTTGCGCCGTGCGCGGCATTCCCCTTCAGCTTCGCCAGCAGTTCCTCAGCCGACGTGAAGGAGAAGTCGTGCAGCAGGACGACGACCTCCTGCTCGTCCCGCTTCCCGTCCTCCGCCGTCCGCACGATCAAAGGGGCAGCGAGCAAGTTCTGCTCCTGCAGCGTATGGGCGTGCATCCAATGCGTGCCGCCCGCGCCAACCGGGAAGATGTAGCGGCGGGTTTCCGATGGCTTCAGGCGTGCCGCCGGATTGTCGGGCACACCGTCCGCGGCCCAGGGAGGCGTTAATCCGTGCCAGTGGATTAGGGTCGGCTCGTCGATGGCGCTCGACAGAGCGACGTCGAATTCGGATCCGATGTCGAGTGTCAGTCCCGGCGTTCCGTCCGGCCCGGCGAGACCGAACACACGGGCGGACCTGCCCCTGACATCGATGGTCCGGTAGCCTACGGACAAGTTGCGCGGCTCGGCAGATGTCTTGGCGGCGGCGTCCTGCGCTAGGCTGCGCATGGGAAGAAGGGCGGCCGACGGGCCGACGAGCGCTGCTGCGCCGGCCATCAGGCCGTTGAGAAATTCACGACGTTGCATTGCGGTTGGTCCTTGTTTCCGAATCTTGCGAATGGACCGGGCGCCGCGAAGAAGGCGGCCTCCGGAATCCTCAGAGCGGAAGACGCGGAGGACCGAGCGTTGGCGGAAGCACCAGGCCGCTGCCGGTCTGGTCACCCCATGCGAAGTGGAAAAAGGAACCTGTGGCCGGAGGAACCTCGGTCCTGTCCATGCTCGCCAGGACGACGCAGAAGCCGCACTGGATGGTGCAGCATGCCTTGTGGTCGGAGGTGTGAAGGCCGCCCTGAAGCGAGATGTGAGCGTTCTTATTCAGGATGAAGGAATGCTCCAGGTCCATCTGTCCGTGGGCCGGAGGTTCATGGCACCGCATTGCCTGCGCGCTCGCCACGGGCGCAAGCAGAACCGCGAGTCCGACGAAGGAGGCCAGCACTGCGTTCACCCATGCGAACCTGCGGCGGTCGGCGGCCATGTGCGCGGCTCCGCTCCCCTGCTCAACCGAAACGCCGGCTGATGAAATTGAAGATCGCAGCGATCAATGCTCCTGCATACCCCCCGAAGATGACGCTTTGAAGGAGACCGAGCACAAGGCTTCGAAGATCGAAGCCCGTCAGGCCGAGATAGAACTGCAGCCACGGCCTGTGCAGGCCCCATTCGGGGGCAACGAACCCGAGCAGCATGCACAGCAGGAACGAGATGGAGGCGAAGACGGCAAGCGTCGCGCCCAGCACTGGAACCGAAAGACGAGCCGGCATAGCCGGGGATGTCTCGGAATGGACATTCAGGATTGTGGTCGCCATTGAACGATCCTCCGCCGTACTGCACATGCAGCCGCCTTGACACGCAGACAGTGCACCTGCCGGTCGCTTGCTTCCTTGATATACATCAAGAACACATTGTTCCGAGGGATCGCCCGTATGGCAGGCTCTCGCGACTTTCGATGAATTCAGAGGCTTTCCGCACGCTTTCGGCAAGTTCCTGTCGGCATTCCGCCATCAGCATGAGCGACCCCACGATGCACGGAATAATTGATCGACTGCGAGGATGCAGCGTCGATACTGGGGCCCTTAACGAATGCATTCGGGGAAGCATCTCTCTCGGCGCGGACATTGAGGCGGGTTTCGAATTCCAGGACCTCACGAAGGCAGAAGCACCAGTGCGGGCATTCGGCGCGACCTTCAAGATCAGCATGGCACTTCGATATGGTCTTGGTTGCATTCACAAACGAATGGGGGCTGGATTCCCAGGCGGCAATCGTGCGTTATCCAAACGACAGAAACAGATGAACTCGATCTGCACGTTGAAAAATTGCCCACTCGAGTAGTTCGAGGCTGTAATTGACGTGGCCTGTAGCCAGGCAAGGGCCTGGTTATACAGCCGTTGAACTTCGGACGAACAATGGCTCCTCACGAGATCCAGATTTCTCTCAAGTTCGCCTCGAACGAAGGCAGCGCGGCTGCCCCTCATCGCGCTGGCTAAAGCCCGCTCCAACATCCCCCCGCGCTGATCCTGGCCTTCCCGAAACCGACGATGGAAAGATGCTGCTCACCCCGGCCGTCTTCAACGTCCGCAAGGGGACAGATGGTACCGTCCACAAACAGGTTTCAAGCCGTTGCCCGCACGGTGGTTTCGGCCTTCATCCACTCCGATTGCTCTGCGCCTTGCAGCTCTTCCATCGCATCGGTGGCAAAGCTCGGGACGACGCCAGTCCAGAGAAGTGCTCCGTCGGAATTGGAATGGCCGTCGCCCTCGAGCTTGTAGATGCTTTCGACGATGTACTGGCCATCATTGTTCAGGCCCTTGATCTCGGAAATCTCGATCACCCGGCGTCTGCCGGTGCGCTTGAAGCGGGCGATCTGCACGACGACGTCGACGGCCGAGGCGATCTGGGCCCGCAGCGGCCTGAGCGGCATGTCGATGTCGGACATCAGGGCCAGCGTCTCCAGCCGGTGCAGGGCATCGTAGGGCGTGTTGGCATGCACGGTCGAAAGGCTGCCGCTGTGACCGGAGGTCATTGCCTGGATCATATCGAGCGCTTCGCCGCCGCGGCATTCGCCGACGATGATGCGGTCGGGCCGCATGCGCAGCGACGAGCGGAACAGGTCGCGGATGCTGGCGCCGCCGCGGCCGAAACGGTCGGGCTTGGTCACTTCGAGATAGACCACATGTTCCTTGCGGATTTGCAGTTCCGAGGTGTCCTCGATGACGATGATGCGTTCGTGGTCGGCGAAGGCCTCCGACAGCGCGTTCAGCATCGTCGTCTTGCCGGTGCCGGTGCCGCCGGAGATGATGACATTCTTCTGCAGCCCGACCGCTGCCTGCAGCAGCGACAGCGACTCCTCGGTCAGGCTGCCCTGGGTGACGAGATCGCGGATGCTGCGATGTTCCTTCAGAAAACGGCGGATGGAGATGCAGAGCCCGGTGCGCGCAGCCGGCGGCTGGATCATCTGCACGCGCGAACCATCGGGCAGGCGGGCTTCCACGCTCGGCTCTTCCGGCGTCAGCCGCTTGCCGGAGAATTGCGCGATGCTGCGCGCGGCCGATTCCAGGTCCTCGCGGTTGGCAAACCGCGTATCGGCGCGTTCGAGCTTGCCTCGTCTTTCCACGAAGATGTCGGAGGTTCCGTTGATCAGGATTTCGGAAACGCTCGGATCCTCGAGAAGGAAACGGATCGGTCCGAGCAGCTTGTCCAGCGCCCGGGTCAGGACCTGGAAGGTTGCCTGTTCGGCGGCGTCGTCGGAAACGGCCTTCATCAGAGCGGCATCCCGACAAGGACGGAGCTCATGCCGAACAGCGTCACCATCATCTGGACCGCCGTCGGGAAGAACAGCATCAGTGGAATGAGGACCAATGCAAGTATCAAGACGCTGCTCATCGTTTCCATGATTTTGCCTCCGGAACGACTGACGGGCCACAGCCAATATTGAAGACAAGCTTAATCCAGATCGGCAAGCAACGCCATGGGGGCGCCCTCGCTCGTGCGGCACTTTGGCCGCTTTGCTCCCGTCTCTTCTATCACCTTGAAACTATTGGTCAATAATGGAGCAGCCGGCGATGTTCGCGAAAACGGCTTCACTCCATGCCTCGCCATATAAAACAACAGCATGTTCAGCGGGTTAGCGTGAAAACGCCGCCGTCAACCGCATTTCCGCAGGCGACGCCTCCAAGACAATTGGAACCCTGCCTTCCGTTTGCTTGACGGAGGGCTGGCCTTGGGCGCACTCTTGGGTCTTAATGATGTTGCTCAACAAGCGTTGGCGACCGGGGAAGAAAAGCAGAAGCAGAAAACATCATTGGAATGAGCAACGTGCTGGTTCTGATCGATAGCGTATGCTTGCTTCTTTTCATCAAGGTCTTCGATCCGAAACAAACTTGGGAACGAGGAATACGCAGATGTTTGGAAAACTCAAGACTCTCGCAATTGCACTTCACAAGGACGAACGCGGCGACATGGCCCAGATCGTCCTCGCCGTCGCCCTGATCGTCATTCCGCTGATGCTGCTCCTGCTCGCATTCGGCAAACAGATCGGCGAATGGTTCAACGAAAAGAATACCGCCCTCTCCGATGCCGAGAGAATTCCTGAGCCGGGTCAATAAGCGGGTCGGTGTCATGGACATGACCTACGATCTGACCCTAATGCCAGCGGCGGCGGCTCTTGCCGTCGCCTGCGCCACGACCGCGGCGGTGTTCGATCACCGCCATGGTCAGATCCCGAACGCCATCACCTACCCCTGTCTGCTTGCCGGGTTCATGCTGGCGGCGATCGGCGGCGGCCTTGCGGGGATCGGCCTGGCTTTTGCCGGTCTCCTTGCCTCAGGCCTGATCTTCATCATCGCCTTCGCAGCCGGGGGCTGCGGCGGCGGTGACGTCAAGCTGATGGCGGCGCTCGGCGCCGTTCTCGGCCTCTGGCCGGCCATCGACGTGACGCTCGCATCGCTGATGATCGGCGGCGCGATAGCGGTTTTCTCGATGGCGCGGCGGGTTCAATGGGGCGTGCTGGCGCGAACCGTCGGACTGTTCGCCCTGCTGCTGCCCGCAGGTTTCCGCGATGCCGCCACCGTGCTGAGGCCGCGCGAAACCCATCATACCGTCCGCTTCGGCGTCGCCGCCGCGCTCGGACTTCTCTGGTGCCTGTTCATGCCTGATTTCACCCCTCTTTCACTCGTGAGGTAACGGCAATGCGCGCGGAACTCGAACACCCCACTTTCGACGGTGCTTTCTGGAGTTCGATCCTGCACTCGCGGACCTTCTGGATCCCTCAGGATCATGGCGCGCTTCTCGGCACCTTTGCCATCGCCATGCTGTTGCTAACCTCGATGCTGCTGCTGCCGCGGCTTTCCGCCCGCCGGCGCCGGATATCGGAGCTTCACGGCGATGTCTCAGGCAGCACGACGATGATGGATTTCGTTCTGGTCACGCCGATCTTCGTCTTCTTCATGTTCGTGGTCTTCCAGTTCACGATTCTGGCGAAGAACCACCTCTTCACCCACTATGCCGCTTATGCGGCGGCCCGCAGCGCCCGCGTCTATTTCTGCCCGGCGCTGCCGATCACCATCCGCAGCATCATCGACCCCAAGACCTGCGATAACGACGCCGCAGCCGGCAAGGCCGATCTTGCCGCACGCCTGGCGCTGATCCCGGCCGCTCCCTATGACCAGCTGAAATGCGTCGGCGCCTGCCAGCCGCCGGAAGAGGCGCTGAAGAGCCTTGCCGACGCCTCGGGCCTCTCGAAGAACTGGCGCGCCATGCGCAACCAGGCCCGCTACATGTTCGACCCGCAGAACGTCACGGTCACCGTCGATCGCGCCCCGATGGCGCTCTATGCCGCCATCAACCGCTCGCCGCATGTGCCGGTCACGGCCAAGGTCGAAGCGCGCTTCCTGCTGCTCGAATATGCCGGCTGGGTCTTTGCCCGCGGCCAGAGGAAGGACGGGCGCTACTACACGATTTCGACGGCGGAGGTGAACCTGCTATGACACCGTCCTTCATCCATCGCCTGCACCGCGACCAGCGCGGCTTCCTGTCTCCGATCATCCTCTACATGACAATCGCGCTCGCGCTGATGATCGTCTGGATCCTGAACACCGGGCAGATGATCTACGACAAGCAGCGTACGCAGGATACCGCCGATGCCGCCGCACTCGTTCACGCCGATTGGGAGGCGCGTTATCTCAACATCATGGCGATGAACAACGTCGCCTCCTCGCAGGCAACCGTGGTCATGGCAACGTCGGTCGCCTATCAGTTGACCACCGCGGAACTGGCGCTGCGCTCGGGCGTCATTCTGGCGAAACTTGCCGAATATTCTTTCACGGAGGGCTTCGGGCCGGCGTCGCTCCTGCCGCCGCTTCCGCCGATGCCCTATTGCCCCGGCTGGCAAAAGGTTCCGATCGTCGGCGGCATCATTTACGGCGCTTGCCTGGCGTTTCAGGGGTTCCGGGCGACCGAAGCCACCAAGGCGATCGCCTATACGGTGGCGGCGCAGGTCAAATATGATCCGCTGGGTCTGATCAACAAGTCGAGCGACATCATCGACGCGATGAATGACCTGAACGACTATCTGGTTGAAAGTTTTCCCGAGCGGGTCGGCAACGACGCCTTGCATCTGGTTCGTTTGAACAAGTCGGATCATGTCGTCTTCCATCCGCCCTGCGAATCCTGCGGCCAGGCCGGGGAAGGTGCCGGCGGCAACCTGCCGGTCGATCGTGACGGCGTCAACCCGGCCGCTGCCTATACGGAAATGTGCCTTGCCATGTCCTATGGCACCCAGGGACAGGATCCGCTGCTCATGCGCGGCGAATACGCCAATCGCGGCTTCCCCAACGGCAAGGGTCCATTGACGGCAGGCGGTGTCGACGGCAGCCATATCCGCGACTGGGTCAACCATGAGAGCGGCATCGACAATCAGCTGGTGGAGTTCTACATCTTCTATGAAGCCTTCGGGCCGGCCTATCTGAGCAAGGTCCCATTCAAGGCGATTGTCGAGCAATATGCCGGCGATCTCAGCTGGTGGCAGGAACTGGCGCTCGATGCCAGCTTCTGGATCGCTGACAAGGTCTTCGGCGTCGGCTTCGGTATCACCAATCCGTTCCAGCTGCCGATCGACGTGCCGCCGCGCTATTCCGACTCGCAGACGAAGGACGAGAACGACTTCACCCGCAAGTTCGACATGATCTGGAACCAGGTCTGCGGTCCGGCGGGCGGGGCGATCTCTGTGAGCGGCGCCAGCCTGCCGCTCCTCTCCTTCCCGAAGCCCTATTGGCTGAAGGGACGCATCCCCTTCAACTTCACGCCCTTCGGCGGCGACCAGCTCACCGACTACCAGACGCTGGCAATCGTTTCGCGGGCGCCGCGCGCCAGGCTCCAGGTGCGTCTGTTCAAGGACAAGACGCCGTCCGCTTTTGCCCTGGCGCAAAGCTGGGTCCATAACTACACGGCCTTCGACCTATACACCCAGGACTGGCTTGCCTCGCTGGCGCCGGCGACGCTCGCCGACGATATCGGCGCGGTTTCCAGCACCATCAAGCAAAGCCCGGCCGCCGACAGTTTCACCGGCCTGACGCGCGTCTTCGACAATGGAGGAGCCAATGCCTGGGCTGCCGTCAACACACACTGAGCAGGCTGGCAATGCTCCGGCCGGCGGGTTCATGATGCGGCTGCACCGCGACCGGCGCGGTCTGGCCTCGATCGAATTCGTGCTCGCCGCGCCGGTCATCCTGCTGATCGTGATCTTCGTCATTCATGCGAACAGGATCTCCACCAAGAAGGTGGCGACCATGCTCGCCATGCGCAATGCCGCGTTCGCCGAGGCGAGCGGCCTCACCTGCACCTCCGATTTCTCCAACGTCTTCCCGATCCCGGCCTTGCCGGCCCTGCCCGGGGGAGACGCCATCAACTGTTCGCGCACGCCCTCGCATGAAGGCGGCGGCGATCCTCAGCGGACCTTTATCTGGGACGACGTGCAGAACACCCTCAAGAGCAATGGCCGCGACTTCGGCGACATGGTCGGCGATCTCGCCGACGAGAAGCCGCAGCTCGTCACCGCGACCGCCGACCGCGTCTACAAGTTCAGGGATTCCGACGATCTCGACACCATCCGCAGCGTCCGCTGGAAGGATGCGTTCACGGTCGACGACTCGACGCTGTTCATCTCGCACAACAACGACACCACACGCCGCGGCTACGATCCGACGCTGCGCCGGGAAATCCGAGATGTGGCCAGCGATTCCGGCGATCTCTTCGACGGCGTCTTTCCGGGAGCGAAATAAGATGAGACAGGGCGCGCGCATTTCCTTCCGCCTTGTCAGCCATGTCATCGGCGTGACTTTGGTTGTCTGGCTCGCAATTGCGATCATGGTCAAACCGGGCCATGCCGAGGTCTATAGGGATTTCAGGGCGACGCTGAATGCGATGCTGGCCGGCATCCTCGGCGCGCCGGAACGCTCGCCGCGCGATCTCGTCATCAACGGCCAGCCGCTGGAGTTCACACCCTACCAGAGCGATCGCAGCATCTCCGATATCACTGACGAATGGCTGCGTGTGCTGGCCGCCAATACCCGACCGGCCCTGCCGAAAAGCAACGATAAGGAAGAACTGACCGCCGTCATCGCCGCCAACATGATGATCGTCCCGAAGGTGAGCCGCATCCGCGACGACCTTGCCGTTGTCGTGCGCTTCTTCGACGGCGACGGCGAGGCAGCCCTCGACTATATGAGACGGCAGGATCCGAACGATCCTTCGGCGAGGGTGTCGATCCCGGGTGTGTCGATCATGATCCGCCGACCTGCCGATGCGCCGATGACCGAAGTGCTGATGAGCCGCTTCGACGATGTCGCCGCCACGCTGCCGGCCTTCGCCGCCCCTGCCGATGTGGCCAAGCTGCCGATGTCGCTGCGTCCGCCGGCCGGCGTCGAGGTGCTGAGCGATATCGGCGACCATGACAAGGGCCATATGTCGCGCACGGTCGTGTCGAAGGGCACGCTTGCCGCCGCGCGCTGGTCCGATCAGCGCGCCGACCTGCTCGTCCGCGACGGCTTCACCATCGAAACGCCGCCGGCTGAGCGCGGCGGGGTCACCGCCCTTTACGGCCGGCGCGGCAGCGTCGAAGCCAATGTTCTCTACACGAGAAGCAGAACCGACGGCAGGACCGTTGAGGTCATTCAAATCAGGCAACCCTTCTTAGAGGGAACAACACCATGAACTGGAAGCTCATTGCCGCCGTGATCGTCGGGCTGATCACCGGCGTCCTCCTCTACTTCTGGACCGAGAGCGTCAAGAACGAGCAGGTGGCCTATGCCTTCATGCGGCTTCAGCCCGACAAGAAGGTGACGAGAGGACAAGCGATCACGCCCGACATGCTCGCCGAACCGGTGATGTTGCCGGAAAGCTTCGGGGCGCTTGCCAAGCTCGCCGTGCCTGCGGCGAGCGCCTACCAGGAGTGGTTGAAGGATCGCACGGCTGCAGCTGATATTCCGGCTGGTTCCGTGCTGCTCTTCCAGTATTTCGACGATACCGATGGCGGGCGCCTGACGACGATGATCGCGCCCGGCAAGCGCGCGCTCACCCTGCCTGTCAACGCGACCGCGGCCGTCGGCCACTTCGTCGAGCCCGGCAGCTATGTCGATATCCTCGGCACCGTAGACGAGCCGGTTGAGCCCGTGGCGCCGGCCGCCGCGACCCAGCCGGGAGCTCCTGGCCAGGCCCCTGCCGTTCCGGGCCAGCCTGCCGCGACCGCACAACCGGCCGTTCCGGCTCAGCCCGCGTCGCCGGTCGAGCAGATGCTGAAGAACTATCTCACCCAATATCCCGGCGCCGACGAGAATGATGTCAACGCCTACCGCAAGCAGGCGCAGGATTATAAACTCGGCATCAGCTCGCGCACCCGCGTCGTCACCCGCACCTTCCTGCAGAACGTCAAGGTTCTGGCGGTCGGTGCGGCGACGACGCCGGAGGGCGCCGTCACCAAGGCTAACAGCACTTACAACAACGTGACTGTCGAAGTGACGCCGTCGGAAGCCGAAATGCTGATCTTCGCCCTGGGCCAGTCGAACGGCAGCCTCAACCTCGTGCTGCGCAATCCGACAGATAATAGTGTCGAGGAACTGCCGAGCATCAACTGGACGCGCATGTGACCGGTGCGGGAGAGTAAGCCATGCTGTTGAAGATTTCCTATGAGGACGGCAGCGGGCGGGAGGTGATCCCGCTCTCGGCGAACGAGACCTATTTCGTCGGCGAAAGCAGCACGCTTTCGCTTCCCGCCGGCGCCGGCGTCGTGCGCCTGCGCGGCAGCCATGTGTCCTCGCCGCAATTCGTGCTGCGCAAGTCCGGCCAAGGCTGGTCGGTGCAGCATCACGGCCGCAATCCCACGCGCGTCGACGACCAGCCGCTGAGGGCCGGCACGCCGGTGGCGGTTTCGGCCGGCATGTCGATCTGGGTGCCGAATGTCACCATCGAACTCGTCGAGCCGGCGGCGGCGCCGGAGGCGGTGACGCAGTTTCCGGACCAGGAGCGGGTGCTGGCGCTGCAGATGGAAATACATGAGCGATTGCTAAAAGACACGCAATATGACCGGCTGGTGAAATCCTCCGATTTCGGCCGCGAGGAGACGCGCGGCCGCATCCGCGAGCGCCTCGACCTGTTCATCAAGGAGGCGCTGGACGCTGCGCCGCAGGATCTCGTCATCCTCGTCATCAAGAATGCCGTCTACCGGTGGCTGGCAAAACGCATCGCCCGCACCGGACGGCGCGACGGCGCTTCGAATGCGGCCAGCCTCGCCCGCGAAGAGCAGGACAACCGCCGGCTCTTCGATGTCGGCAAGGCGCTGATCTCGGCGCTGCAACTGAAGCTGAACTTCGAATCCACCCGTTCCGACTTCGCCCAGCTCGACACCAAGTTCGGCGCCGCCTTCCAGGCCCGGCAGGCCCTGTTCAACGCCGGCGACCGCTACGAGATCGCCCATATGCATCTGCGCTCCAATATCGAGGAGCTGATGTATCGTTGGGGCACGATCTCGGAACTGATGGATCTCGACGTCATCTCGGAAATCATGGTGACGCGCTACGACGAGATCTATGTCGAAAAATTCGGCCTGCTCGAGCGTTACCCCTTCGCCTTCGCCAATGAGCGGCAGCTGATGAAGGTGATCGAGCGCATCGCCGTCGATTCCAACCGCTCGATCAACGAGAGCGAGGCGATGGCCGACTTTCGCATGCCGGACGGTTCGCGCGTCAACGCCGTCATCCCGCCGCTCGCCGTCAAGGGCGCCTGCCTCACCATCCGCAAGTTCGGCGGCAAGTCGCGGCTCGACATCAGCAAGCTGGTGGCCGCCGGCGCGCTCAGCGAACCGATGCGCGCCTTCCTCGAGGCGGCGGTGCGCGCCCGCAAGAACATCGTCGTCTCCGGCGGCACCGGCTCCGGCAAGACGACGCTCCTGAACAGCCTGTCGCAATTCATTCCGGTCGGCGAGCGCGTCGTCGCGGTCGAGGACACGTCCGAACTGCAGCTCGACGGCATTCACGTCGTCTACCTGCAATCGCGGCCGAAGACGGCGGAGAGCGAAACCAGCGTCACCATCCGCGATCTGGTGCGCAATGCACTGCGCATGCGCCCCGACCGCATCATCGTCGGCGAGTGCCGCGGCGCCGAAGCGATCGACATGCTGCAGGCGATGAACACCGGCCATGCCGGCTCGATGACGACGGCGCATGCCAACACGCCGCAGGACATGATGACCCGCCTCGAGGTGATGGTGCTGCAGGGCCAGAGCTCGCTGCCGGTGACGGCGATCCGCCAGCAGATCGTCGCCGCCGTCGAACTCGTCGTGCAGCTCAACCGCCTGGAAAGCGGCCGGCGCGCCGTCACCGAGATATCGGAGGTGATCGGCATCGATCCGGACACCGGTCTAATCATCGTCGAGCCGATCTTCAATCTCGTCGGCCGCGCCGGCGGTCAGGCGGTGCATGCCTTCACCGGCTACCTGCCGAGCTTCGTCGCCGAGCTCGTTTCCTTCGGCGAAGACGGCGAGATCAAGAACTTGGATATGTTTGTTTGAGGGTGGAACCATGGACATCAGCATTCTGCAGATCCTGACGATCGCCCTCGGCGCGGTGACGGCGGGACTGCTGGTCTGGGGCGCGCCGGTGCAATGGCCGGCACCGCTGCTGCGCGCCACCGAACGTGACATCGCGCTCGCCAGCGAAGCAGCCCAGGTCTTCGGCCGCGATGCCGTGCCGCCCTATACGATGATCCTCGCCTATGCCATCACCGCGATCGTCGTCTTTGCCCTGATCTCGCTGATCTTCGGACCGATCGTCGGCATCGTCGTCGCCATTCCCGTCGCCTTCTTCCTGCCCAAGGCGACGATCCGCTACTTCCTGCAGCGCCGCTGGCTGCAGATCGAATCCCAGCTTCCCTATGCCGTCGACCAGATCGTCTCGGCGGTGCGCACCGGCAAGCCGCTCGCCGTCGCCGTCAATGCGGTCGCCGATACCGGCCAGATGCCCTCCTCGCGCGAGTTCGAGCGCATTGCCCGCGAACAGAAGCTCGGCATCGGCCTGGTCGAGGCGCTCGACCGCCACGGCCGCACCGTGCCGAGCCTGCATTTCAAGATGGTCGATGCCGCCCTCGGCCTGTTTGCCCGCCAGGGCGGCGACATATCCGAGCCGCTGACGGAAATGTCGAAATCCTTCAAGGAGATATGGAAGCTCGACCAGAAGATCAGCACCTCGTCGTCGCAGGCGCGGATGAACTTCCGCGTCGTCAACGGCGGCGCGCTGTTCATGATCCTGATGATCTTCTTCGGCCAGCCCGAGCTGATCGACAAGGTGTTCGGCAACGCCATCGGCATCGTCATCGCAATTGTCGGCGCCATTCTCTACGCCACCGGCTTCTTCTGGATGCGCTCGATGATGAAGGTGTCGGTATGATGTCGCAAATACCCCTCGCCCCGATCGCCATCGTCCTTGCCGGCATCACCGCGGCGCTCATCGTCTGGTGGATCGGCGACCTGCTCGGCAGCATCGAGGTGGTGCGGCGAAAGGCTGGCGGCGACGGGCCGCCGCCGAATATTGTCGACAGCATCGGCATGCGCACGCCCGTCGAATTCGTGCTGCGACATTTCGAGCCGCTCCTGGCCGATTTCGGCGCGCAGCTCGAAAAGAAGCTGATCTATGGCGGCCGACCGTTCGGCGGCGTGACGGGGCGTGAATATATCGCCCTTCTCATCGTCTTGAGCCTGTTCGGCTTCATCCTGCTCGGCGTGCTGTTCGGTATTGCGAGCGGCAGCGTCATCGGCGGGCTGGTCGCCGGGCTGATCCTCGGTTTCATCCCCGCCATCTATTTCTGGGTCGTCGCCGACGACAAGATGCAGGACCGCAAGGAGCGCATCTCGCGCGAATTTCCCTATTTCCTCGATCTCGTCGTCATGACGCAGCAGGCGCAGGCGACCCTGCCGGAAAGCCTGCGGCTCTATGCCGAGGCAGCGCCCGGCACCGTGATGAGCGAGGAGATCGAGCAGACGCTGAAAGACGTGGCGCTCGGCACCGGCATGATCGAGGCGCTGCAGCGCCTGGAGGCGCGCATGACGGCCGAGGAGGTGGTGCGGGTCATCCGCGCCGTCATCCAGGGCGAGGTCGAGGGCAGCAACCGTGTCGAGTTGCTGCGCGAACATGCGCGCGACCTGCGCTTCCGCCGCTGGGAAAAGGCCGACAGGGCCAGTGAGAAGCTGAAAGCCAAGATCGTCATGCCGGCGATGATGATCGTCGTGTCGATCCTGCTTCTGGTGCTGGCGCCGGCTATCGTCGAGATGATGTCGAGTGGGATGTTCTGATCATGGCCTTTTCCTTCTTTCGCGGCAACAAACCCAGCCTTCTGCAGACCGGTCCCGGCGGCCAGAGCCGCAGCCACGTGCTCGCCCGACCGGAAATGTCGATCGGCCGGGCAGCCAATGCCGATATCGTCGTCGACGATCCGTTCCTTGCGCCGATCCATGCGCGCATCGAAAAGCAGAGCGACGGCGGCTTCATCATCCGCCGCATGGGGCTGAACCCGATCATGCTGCGCGGCGAGGCGCTGCTGCAGACGGCCTCACTGAAAACAGGCGACAGCTTCCGCCTCGGCAAGGACGTCGAGTTCCAGTTCGTGGAGAAGGCGCCCGCCAAGGAGGCGCCGAAGAAGGAGGCGGCCAAGGCAGACGACGGCAAGCCGAAAAAGCCGCTCTTCAAGCAGCCTGCCTTCCTCGCCGGCATGGGCCTCGTCTACCTCGCCGTCGTCGGCATCATCGGCTACGTGATCCTTTCCGGCGGCGGCAGCACGGAGGCCGGCCCGACCGCGGAGCGCATCAATGCCGAAGCCGCCCGCATTCCGACCTGCATCAAGAATGCCAGGCGCCTGCGTCAGGTGTCGGAGCAGACTTTCAACGGCGCTGTCGGCGGCCGCGTCGGCCGCGATGGCGACGTCACCTATGCCGCGCTTTCGCTTAGCACCGAACCCGCCGACGATGCGGCCTTGGCAAAGGCGGCAGCGCCGATCGTCGAGGCCTACAAGCGCACGGCGCTCGCCGCCCTTGCCTCGGAAAACCGCGGCAACAACACGCTGGCGCAAAGCCTCTATCAACAGACCTACGATCTCGTTCCAGACGTCAACTGCTCGGCCGCCCGTTTTGCGCTGCAGCGCCGCGCCGCCACCAAGCCGCCGGCGCGGCGGTGATCGGGGCACTGCAGAGATGCTCGCCTGTCGTCCGAGCCGATCCGCGTCGAACGGGATATGATCGCCCGAGAGGCTTGCCGTGTTGCACGACGGCAGTCGCATAAGTGGCCAGGTCCAAATGATTTCATAAGGGAGGAACGATGATGCAGAGGAATGCGCCGGACTTCAGCCTTGAAGGGAAAGTGACTTTGGTGACAGGAGCGAGCCGTGGCATCGGCCGAGCCTGCGCGCTTGCCTGCGCCGCGGCGGGCTCCGATATCGTCCTGGGGGTCCGCGACGTCGAAGCCTCGGCGGATCTGGTTGCCGAACTCGAGGGGGCGGGACGAAAAGTCCTCGCCGTCGAGCTGGACATTCCCAACAAAGCCCACATCGCCAAAGCCGTCGAGGCGGCGTTGGCGACATTTGGCCGGATCGACGTCCTCGTCAATAATGTCGGCGTCGCTCCGGGCAATCTCGCCGAACTCGTCGAGGAGAAGGACCTCGACGAGATCCTCGATGTCAACATCAAGGGCACCTTCCTGATGACGCAGGCCGTCGGGCGTCAGATGATCAAGCAGAATGGCGGCCGGATCATCAGCATCAGCTCACAGGCCGGCACCGTGGCGCTGCGCGGCGAGGCCATCTATTGCATGAGCAAGGCGGCGATCAATCACCTGACGCGCTGCCTTGCAGCCGAATGGGCCCGCTACAATGTCACCGTCAATACCGTATCGCCGACTTTCATCCACACGGATGGGACAGCACCCTTTCTATCCGATCCCGCCAATCGCCAGGCGACGCTCGATCACATTCCCCTCGGCCGGATCGGTGAAACCGATGATGTGGTGGGCGCCGTCGTCTTCCTGGCGTCGCCGGCTGCGAGCCTGATCACCGGCGCGAACCTGCTGGTGGACGGTGGATGGTCCGTGGCGTAAGCCAAAGGCTACATTGTCGGCAAGTATGATGCGACTTATGCCGCGCTTTGCGGCCGCTAAATCCGCCGAAGATGCTGGTGACAAAAGCTCCGAGCCAATCCTCGCAGCGGCGTCTAGCCGACGATTTCGACGCAGAAATCGATAAAGGCGCGGACCTTGGCCGGCACATGATGGCGGGAGGTGTAGAAGCAGTGCAGCGGAAAGGTCTCATCGGGCCAGTCCGGATAGAGATCGACCAACTGCCCGCAGTCGAGATAGGGCTTCATGCCGAGCGCGAAGACCTGGGCGATGCCGATGCCCGCGAGACAGGTAGCAAGCGCCGTGCCGGCATCATTGACGAGGACGCGGCCACGAGTTTCGATCGCCACCACCTTCTTTCCGCGCCGCAATTCCCATTCGAAAGGCCTGCCCGTCAAAGGGTCCTGATACTGGATGCAGGTATGATCGGTCAGGTCGGCAGGCAGCGTCGGCGTGCCGTGCTGTGCAAGATAGAGCGGCGCGGCAACCGTGATCACCCTCGTGCGAAACAGCTGCCGGGCAATCAGCGAGTTCTTCGCCGGGATTTCGCCGAAGCGCACCGCCACATCCATGCCGTCGGCGACAAGATCGCCGATCTCGTTCCTTGTGACCACCTCGAGCTGAAGATCGGGATAGCGGTCGAGAAAGGTGCCGAGCTTCGGCGCGAGGATCAGCCGCGAAAAATACGGATCGACATTGATCCGCAGCCTCCCACGCGCCGTCTGCGTCGTCCCGGCCGCATAGGCAGCGGCTTCTTCGATGCCGCCAAGTAGCGGCATGACCTGCTCGTAGAAACGCGTGCCGTCATCGGTGAGCCTCAGGGATCGGGTCGTCCGCTCGAGCAGGCGCACGCCGATGCGGCTCTCAAGTCGCGCCACCGCCCGGCTGACTCCGGAAGCTGTCAGCCCCAGCGCCTCGCCCGCCCGCGCAAAACTGCCACTCTCAACGACGGCGGCCAGCACGCTGACCCCATTCAGCAATCGTCCGTCGAACATCATCCAATTCCTGATATTTTGTCATGAACTATCTGACAAAAGGTCAATTCAGTCAAAAGCGACTTTGGCGCATCTTTTGTTTCATCGCGGCGCAAGCCGTTGCCAAAAGGAGTCCTAGAATGTTTGCTGTGACTGGAATAACAGGTCAGGTCGGCGCCGTGGTCGGCGCGAAATTGATGGATCAGGGACTGCCTGTCCGTGCAGTCCTGCGCAATGCGGAAAAAGCAGGCGCCTGGCGGGATCGCGGTGCGAAAATCGCCATTGCCCAAATGACGGACGCGTCGTCCCTCGCCCTCGCCTTCGAAGGCGCCGAGGGCGTCTTCCTGCTTCTGCCGCCCAGCTTCGATCCTGCGCCGGGTTTCCCGGAGGTAAAGGCAATCATCGAGGCGCTCAAGACGGCGCTCACAAAGGCGTCACCGAAGAAGGTGGTCTGCCTGTCGACGATCGGCGCTCAGGCAAAGCAGGAGAATCTGCTGAGCCAGCTCGACCTCTTCGAGCAGGCAATGTCGACACTCCCGATCCCGGTAGCGTTCTTGCGCGCCTGCTGGTTCATGGAGAATTCAGCCTGGGACATCGCACCGGCAAGGGAGAGCGGCATCATGCCAAGCTTTCTGCAGCCGGTCACCAAACCCGTGGCGATGGTATCCGTGCGCGATGTCGGCGCCACTGCGGCTGAAATGCTGCAGGAGGACTGGACCGGTAAACGCATCGTCGAGCTTGAGGGTCCTTTCCGCATCACGCCGCTGCAGATGGCGGAGGCCTTCTCTACCGTGCTCGGCAAGTCGATCCGTGCCGAGCCGGTTGCAAGAGAGACATGGGAAGCGCTGTTTTTGAACCAGGGGATGCAGAACCCCCGACCCCGTATGCGCATGCTTGACGGCTTCAACGAAGGCTGGATCGAGTTCGAAGGCGGCGAGGCCCGATCGCGCAAGGGAACAACCACCTTTGAGACCGCTATCCGCAAACTGGTCGAACGCGGCTGACGAACACGCCGTGGCGGCTTCAGCAATCCCATGGAGGTCGCTACCCGAGGCCGAGGCGCCTGCCCAGCGGCACACGTCTCATACAGCCTTTCGGCGGGCTCGCTATTTCGTCCATCGGGTCGCGTCAGGACGAGTCACGAACGAGCCCATCTATGTACGTCTGGAGCGGGATCGATCCGCGAATTGCGTCCTCGGGATATTCGGGGCCATCGGCGGTGAGAGCCGTCATCCTGGCATATGAGTGAGCCGCCGCGTCGGAGAAGCCCGAACGGCGGTATGCGTCTTCCCAGGCTTCGCGCGGGATCACCTCGACGCGAACGGTCCGGCCGAGGGTGGCGGCGAAGGCTGCGGCAACGTCATTGGGAGAGTATCGCTCCGGCCCTTCGACGGCGTATATGGCGATCTGCTCGATCGGCTCCTGCAGCAGCCGCGCAGCCACCCTTCCCAGATCCTCCGGCGCGACCATCGGGAGCGCGAGGTCGGCCGGGAGCATGGTCGACAACACCCCGTCCTTCGTCACGGAGCCTGCCATCGTATCCCAGTTGCTGTAGTAATAGGCTGCGCGGATGACACTGGCAGGAATCGGCTGGTTTCTCAGGCCCACCTCCAGTTCATAAAGGACGTTGAGATCGCCGCATTGCTCGCCCGGCTGCGCGCCCATGGTTGATTGCGCCACCACCTTCTCCAGTCCCGAGCCTTCGATCGCCTCGAGCAGGCAACGCACGGTCTCCCGTTCCTCCCGATCCGTATCGCTCGCGATGTCAGCATTCGGGTTTAGCAGGAAGGCCCGCTTCCCGCGGCGGAACACCGTCCGTAGCGAGGTCACGTCGTGGACTCGGCGAGCGCAACCTCTGCGCCCCGCCGTCGCCATGCGCCCGCCTTCTCAGGGTTTCGCGTGACGATGGTGACGGCTTCGCCCTCAGCGAGCAGCGTCCTCGCCACTGCTGAGCCAACGCGCCCCGTCCCTCCAACAATGATGTACATCGGCCATGCCTCCCGCAATCATGCCGAGCACAACACTTCGCCTCTGCCAAAGGTTCCCTTGCCGTCGCACGCACAGTTCACCGATGCGGAGCGCCTGCAGCTCAGCGGGACTTGGCGCCTGCGGCTCAATGGCTCACGCAATTGACGCTTTTATGGGCCCTCGATCCGCATGCTCATCAGCAACAGGACACCAATGATGCGAACTTCGGCTGCAGAATTTTCCGCTCTCCTTCTTCCAATACTGGCGAGTTGCACGACGACCTCGGGTGGCATTGTCACCGAGAACAAGAGCCTTACTGCAGTCAGCGCCGAGCGGACGCGACTGGCGCAGGCCTGGCACCTCAAAGCCGATTGCTCACAAGCAAGCCGTCCGAACGTTCGAACAGTTTCTCCGCCAGCTCATGGGAAACTGGAAATCGTACCAGAAGATGTACTCGCGAACTCGAAGAAGTTTTCCAAATGCGCAACGGCGAAAACCGCCGGCGTGGTTGTTTACTACACCTCTGCAGCCGGGTACGTCGGCCCTGATAAAACAACGTTCAGGGAGTCCTACGGAGATGGCTTCGTTCGCGACGTGACTTTCGACGTCAACGTCGTCAAGTAGAGCGCGGGGGAGCGCCGGCGCGTTGGAAAGCCTATTCGTAATATTCATTGCATCAGGCGATTTTTTGGGAATTAATCAAGCCTGTCGTGCTTTCAATGATAACACCAAGGTTACGGGGTTTGCCGGCGACGCGACGAACCCATAATGCTCGTAAAAGGCCTTGGCTTCGTCGGAGATTGCGTGAACCAGAAGGCCGCGAATGCCCATGATATGCGCCGCCTGTCCGGTGCGCAAAACGGCGTCTTGCAACAGCGCAGCTCCGATGCCTTTTCCCTGCCAGCTCCGATCGATAGCAAGACGACCAAGCACTGCCATGGGAACGGGGTCCGGCATATTGCGTCGGACAGGTCCCGGCGCGTCCGCAACCGCGAGCGCCCCCGATGACAGGCAATAGTAACCGATGACACGCTTGCCCTCGCAAACCACATAGGTTCGGGACGCGCCACTGACCTGATTGGCCCGCGCGCGACGGCGCAGCCATTCATCGAGGCTATCGTGCCCGCTATCGAATAGTTGGAGATCGTGCGCTTCCCCGAGAAGCGCCGGCGGTAACAACATTACCGCTGCCAGGGTCTGGGAGCATTCATCAGCCGCTCGAAACCTTCGCCGCTCGGCGGCTGGTCGAGGACGGCCAGATAGTGTTTATAGCTGTCGTGATCGACTTGCACCAATGTCTGGTCGAGAAGCGCGTCTTCGGCGGCGCGGCGCGCGGCGTCGATCATGAAATCCGAGCGGGTTTTCCCATGAGCCTTGGCTGCACGGTCGATCAGGCCGCGAATGTCGTCGCGAACCTTCAAATTGACGGCGTGTTTGTGGGTGTCGGTCGCGTTTTTGCTGGCCATGGTCTTCTCCTTCGAGATCAGCCTATACCATAAGCGCATACACAACGTGTATCTATTTCTTGCGGCGCAGCGGTTGAAAGATGCCCGGCCCACCGGCCGCACCGCTTCGCCGTGGTTAAGCGATAAGTGCGTCCGGCGATTCTGGAGTCTTGCAGATTTGCCGAGCAAATCTGCGGGAGGGTTGGCTGAAACGGGCCGGCTGATCGACCGGCCGGCTTGGCCGTAGGGCTGGGCTACGACGCGCGCCGGCCGGTCGACCATCCGACTCCGCTTGAGCCAACAGAATGATTCAATCTAGCCCGGAAAGGCTCTAGCTCAGGCGTGGGCGAACCAAAAAGGGTCAAGCCGCGACGCTATCCTCGATGCGTATCGAACGGTCGCGAGGGCGCCTCCGCAAGGATGATGCGGGTCGAAGGCCGTCCGCTACTCGGTCAGGCTGGAAAGCAATTCGTCGAGCTGTTCCAACTGCTCCGGCAATGCGACAGCCGAGCCCTGCAGTGCTTCCTCAAGCGCCTCCCTGGACGGATAGACTTCCTGGAAAATCACAAGCGTCTTCCCGCCTTGGTCTTCGAAAGTCACGGTCGTGATCGCGCCCTCTTCGCCCTCGTCGTTGGTCCAGACGATGCGCTCGTTCGGCACCACCTCGAGATACTTGCCATAGAAGGCCATGGTGTCCGAACCGCCGGCGCCGAATTCCAGCCGATATTTACCGCCGGTGCGGACGTCCATTTCGCATGATACGAGCGAAATGCCGGGCACCGATTTCGGCACCCACCAGCGCTGGAACAGCTCGGCCTGGCTCCACGCCCTGAAAACCGTGCTCGGCGGCGCATCGAATATCCGCGTTACCAGCAGTTCGCGATCCCCTCTGCGCTCGACCGACGTGCGGTTCTGCGCGCCATCTGCGCTCTCAACTTGCTCAGTCATCGCTTCCCTCCCGTTTCATTTCGTTGATGATCTCATCCAATGCTTCGAAGCGGGCCTCGAACAGCCTGCGATGCGCCCCGATCCACTCGGCCTCCGCCTTGAGACCGCGTTTTCCAAGCCTGCAGGTTCTCACCCGTCCGACCTTCTGCGTGACGACGAGCCCCGCCCGCTCGAGAACCTGGACGTGTTTCTTCATGCCGGTCAGCGTCATCTGGAATTGATCCGCGAGACTGGTGATCGACGCGTCGCCTCGCCCAAGCTGATCGATGATCCCGCGACGGGTCGCATCGGACAGCGCCGCGAACGAGAGATCGAGGGGAGGATCTAAATACTGAACCATATGGTTCAGTGTATAACGCGCTCGCATCGAAAGCGCAAGCGTCCCGAGCTTTCCTACTGCAGACCGGTCATTCGAGGTCATGTACCGCGACGGTGGCAGCGAAAGATAATCTGGCGCCGGCCTACGACAGTGATCGAGCGCCTCGCATCTGATTCAGCTTCAGGACTTCAGGTGAGTTGAGCGAGGATATCGTCGACGACGCTTGTAATGCTGCCCGCCGTGTCGATAGTGATCCCGACGGGAAGATACTCCCGGGTGTTGTGATAACGCAGTACCAGAGCCCGCTCGGCCCGCTCGAAGCCCGGCTCATCGGGCCGCCCATCCAATCGTCGGTTCAAAGTCTCAACGTCGATGTCGAGCACGAAAACCTTATCGAACAGGTGCAGGAATTTGTGGAAATTGCGCGAGCCGCCACAGAAGAAAGTAACAGGGTGGGTGGTGTCGGCAGCAATGGCTCGGACCTTTTCGGCAGGCCAGATCCAATGCGCGTATCCCCAGGCAATGCGGTCGGCGCCTTCGGGTGGTCCCGCGAGTGCCTGGCCTGTCTCGGGGTCTCCCACATATGCCAGGACGCGGTCACCATGGACAACATGGCAGCCCCGTCGCTCCAGTTCGGAAGCGACAGACGTTTTTCCAGTGCCCGAACTGCCTTCGATCAAGTAGTTCCTGATGCCCATGAGCGCTTTTATCACGGGCTTTGATCCGGTGAGAAGAGTCTCACCGTACGGAGGATGAGCCGGCACGCCGTCGATCCATCAAGGACCGCGATCAAACAAGCAAAAGCATCCCGGGCGCTCGACATTGCGCTTCTGGATCCGTCCCAAAGCAATCAGCGGCGAGGCCGGCGAAGCGCTGCGGCAAATGGCGTGGTTCGTGACGCCGATCGACTTAGAGCGCTTCAACTCTTCACGGAAACGCAGAACTGCTCTAACCTTTTGGATTTACGCGATTCCAGGCAGGACCCCTACTAAACGGAACGGAAGTATCGAAGGGCGCGATAGCGGTATCGCTGAAGCCGGCCGCCGATGCCCTTGATTGCGCTCATCGGTAGGCGAATCCAATCGTTCTCGGCCACGCCGCGCCAGCAGACGAGAGCGACCCGTCCGCCCGGCCGGAACGCGCGGCGCATATGCGCGAACGCTCCTGTCGGATCATCGGAGAACATCATCCCGAATCGCGAGAACAAAGTATCGAATGCGCCCTCGGCCAACTCAGCGCTGCCGGCGTCGGCCACTCGGAACATGGCCGGCGTATTCTGTGGCGCAAGCGCGCCCGGTCGATCAGCGGTTCAGATATGTCCACGCCCAGCACTTGCCCCCGGGCCGACGCGGGCGGCCAGCGCCAGACTCGACGCGCCCGCGCCACAGCCGACGAGATCGACATATCTTTGCGCAAATAACCCGCGCTTCTTCGCGCGAAAGCCCTCTCGTCTGTAAACCAAACCCGCCTCATGCCAGATCCGGATATCCATGACGCGGGTTCGTGATGCGGTGGCCGCCGTTCTCGATACCATGACGCTGACGCAATTCGTGGCGTCGAACAGCCGGATCAGGATATGATCGCCGGCGAGTGGTCGCTCGAACAGCGCAAACGTGCAGTATCGAGCGCGCGGCAATATCGATTTATCTGGGCAATATCGATCGGGGGATCGTCTACCTGAATGCCGTCGATGAGCGCCGCGGCCTTGCGAATCATCCCGTCCAAGAGTTCGACCTCGATTGCAATCGAGGGATCTGTTGAGGTCAGGGTCGTGGCGCCGACTTGGCCGCGCGCGGCGGCGGCCATCAGAAATGCCATCATCACGCGTGCGAGGCACTCTGCATTTGCACCGAGGGAGAGAACGTAGTCAGGGTGGACAGTCAGATCTGGTGCGGTTTGGTTGTCGTGCGATGACACGCGCCGGTGATCGAGGATGGCGGCCAACGGTTCAGACCCTGCGCCAGACGCAACAACGGCTTTCCAGTCGGCAGTACTGATCGCGAGATCCGATCCCGCATCCTCCAGCGCGAAGGCTAGACCGGACTGCACAAGCCTCGGTGGCGCAGCATCTTGGTGACGGTAAAGTTCCAAGACATCGCCCAGTGCGACGCGTCCGTAAATCGCCTTGCGCTGCTCTGACGATCCGCTGGTCCGAACCAATTCCAGGGTAACAAGGTGCCCGAGGAGTCGCTCGGCCGCTGCGGGGCTCCAGATCGCGAACCGGCTGACAGTCTCTGCAACGATGAGGTTCGATGTATCCGCTCCGCCGAAAGCAGCGGGAATGGACATGGCGAGAAGTCCGCTTGCACGAAGGATGGAAGTCTGGTCAGGATTGCTACTTGTCATTTCTGCCAAGCGATCGAGTGCGGCCACGACGTCCGCTTCCCTCGTCAGGACAGGCGGCACGGGTCGCAGTCGATCAGCCGTCGATACCATCATGCAGGCTCTCCTCGACTCAGACAGATGTCACGTCACCGCGTGGTACTTGCCATTCTGATAAAGCAGTGAACTGCCACCACCGAGGCGTATCGAAAGCACTCGGCCGATGAGGATGACATGGCTATGTCGCTCGATCGCCTCCTCGACCTCGCAGTCGAGCGCGGCAACCGCATTTTCCAGGACTGGCGCTCCGCTGGCGAGTCTCGTCCATTCGGCCCCGACATAGCGCTCGGGTCCTCTCAAACCTCCGACGCCCGCAAACCGATTTGCTACGTCCTGATGGTCGGCACCGATCACATTCACCGCGAAATGGCGATAGCGCTCGACGACGGGCCAGGTGGAGGAGGATCTGTTGAGCGACACCAGCATGCGCGGAGGATCGACTGACAATGCCGTCGCAGACGTGACCGTTGCTCCGGAGCGTTCTGTGCCCTCACCTGCCGTGATCACACTGACACCGCCTCCCAGCGTTCTTAACGCCTGCTTCAAACCAGCCGCATCGGCTGGACGATCGGACACAGGGCGAATACGGGGCTCGCTGAACCCGCTCGCGATAAAAACGTTCATCTGACCTCTCCCGTTCAGACTGCAACTCAGCAATGAATAGCAGCCGGGGAACTCGCGCAGTAGACACGCGTTTTTAATCTCCATATATTTTATAGAAAATATGCCCAGCTCTGTCCCCGAGAACCGGAAGGAAGACTGCCATGTTGAAGATCAAGATGTCCTCACCGAGGCTGCCGGCGCACACAGCACGCCACGCTTCCCGTGTGGCGATCATCGGCGGCGGATATACCGGCGCCATCATTGCCAAGCTTCTGGTCGAGCGCGGGCCGCGAGACATCGAGGAGATTACCGTCTTCGAGCCCCGGGAACACCTCGGATGCGGCCTTGCCTATGACATCCCGAACGCCGACGTGCGCCTCAATGTCGCGGCACACAGAATGCGCGCGATCCCTGGTGCCCCCACCGCCTTCCTGGATTGGCTGCAGACGAGCGGAACGCTCACCATCGACCCTCAGGCGGTCACGCCGGAAGGAATCTTCGCCCGCCGCAGGGACTTCGGCCATTTTATGCAGGCACAACTCGCGCCTCACCTGGATAGTGGCACGATCCGTCACGTGGAACAGACCGTCCGGGCCGTCGACCGCCAAAGCGAGCAGTGGCGGGTCACCGGCTCCGGCGGAACCGTGGTACTAGCCGACATTCTGATCCTCGCTACAGGGCATCCTCCAGCTTCGAGGCCGGCCGTGATCGACAGGCTCGATCCCCTCACGGCGGCTCGCGTGACCGATGTCTTTGCCCCGAACGCGCTCGCCCGCATTGGAAAATCCGACTCGGTCCTGATCGTGGGTTCAGGCCTTACCGCTCTCGATGCGCTCACCCGCCTGGACGCCCTCGGCCACGATGGCAAGATCACGCTGCTTTCCCGATCGGGCCTGATGCCGAGACCGCATGCCGGCGGTGACTTCGCTCCGTTCGGCGACTTTCGCGGCGCCAACCTCACCTCGGCCAGAAAAATCCTGGCAACTGTGCGAGCAACAATCACAGAGGCGGAAACGCATGGCATTCCCTGGCAATGCGTTTTTGATGCGCTGCGGCAGCATGCTCAGGAACTCTGGCAAGGCCTTTCCCTGCAAGAGCGGCAAAAGTTCCTGCGGCGCCTCCGCCGCTGGTACGACGTCCACCGCTACCGCATGCCGCCACAGGCATACGCATTGCTTGAAGGAGGCCTAGACTTGGGGCAAATAACTATGGAACGGGGCCACCTCAGATCTGTCTCGCGAGATGGAGAAGATCTGCTTGCGGCGATCCAGACTCGCGAAGGCCGGGCCGAAATTCGTTGTCGTCACATCCTCTGGGCCACAGGGCCGGATTACCGAGGCTATGCTGGGCACCAAAGGTTTCTGCTGGCACTGCACTGTGAAGGCTTCATCCAGTCGGACCCTCTCAGTCTGGGCCTGGCCTGCGACACGGCGGGCCGAGCCCTCACCATCGCAGGAACCCCGAATTCCACCCTCTTCGTCGCAGGTCCTCCCACTCGCCCCGCGCTGGGCGAGCTCACGGGCGTTCCCGAGATTGCGGCCCAAGCTGCGAATATGGTGGATAGGATCATACGTTCTTGCGCACGCGGAACAAGGACCATCGTCATCAGCCAACGGGAGTGAGTGATTGGGTGAACAATGAACAAAGCTCAAGGGAGGCGGAATCCTGACATCGAACAGCGGACAGCCCCGTGAAGGCCTATGTTCGCACCATCGGCGGCAGGTCCGGTCGGCGCTCACCCATTCCCTGCGGAACGAGCGACAGAGTACGGATACCCGCCTCATCGGCCGCACGCAGAAGCACTTCGCGGAATTGTTCCGGGGCAATTTTGCCGGTGATGGCGTCGACGCAGGCTTTGACGGCAGCCATGTATTCCTCGCCGTCATCGCAAGGCCAGTCGTTCATCAGGAGACGCGCCGCATCGCCCAATGTCCACACGATCTTGCGAGATTTCGGCCCTCGCAAAGCAAACCCGACAGGCGTGAATGCTGATGATGTATTCCAGCACATTTCCCCGACACCTCAACGCACGGATACTGCAGTCCCCAGTTCAATGTACGCGCGTATTTAGAAATTTGGAATTGAAATTTTTGGGCGAACGCTGCTTAAACGGGAGATCGTGAATTGAGAAGAAAAGCGGGGGCGTTCACAGACGGATGCCCGCATTTGGCTGACGTTGCGGTGAGAATAGCTCATATGACATTGGTTAACCGGGGTCTTGATACACTGCGGTAGCGGAGACAACGCAATGGGCCAGCTCTGGGAGAAAGTCACGTATTATCGCCATCGGAGCGAGTTGGCAGCGCTTCGCCTGGCATTGCGAGTGCCGCTTCTCGCCATGCATCTGATTGGAGCAGTGGTTTTCTTCTGGTGGGGCGTTGCCGGACTATCGGTTTTGATCCCAACCCTGCTGGTATCGCAGATCTTGGGTACCCTTGGTCTCCTACTCGGAGGAATATCGGCCATTGTGCTGTTGCTTTTCGTCACACCTTGGTTCTCTGGCTGGTATTGCATTGCAGCGGGCGTCATGTTTGGCCGCACCGCAGCCGCCCGAGCCAAAGGAGAAGCGTTGGCACGCGCTATTCATGCTTATCGTGAGAAGGCGGTTTGAAGCATACGAGCGTAGCGGGGACGCTCCGCAACAGCGGTTTGCAGACCTTCCAAAGACGGTGGCTACCCTTCGCCGATTGTAGGGATGCTCAATTTTTGCCTTTAGCTGAGAACCTCAAACTAATCAGCAAGCTCTTAAGGCCAACGAAATTTATTTCGAGAAAAGAACGGCAATATGAATAATAAGAAACGCCAAAAACACTACAATAAGGAATGGTCTTCCATATAAAACCCTTGATCTGTTTGTCACAAGATCTCGATCGTCGGTTGAGTCTCCCTTATAAATCTTTCCTCCAATATTGCTGTCGATGTCAAAGTTCCAGTTATTTCTAATATAAAATAGAATTTCTCGCGCTTCCTCGATAGCCAAAAATAAGAATACCAACGACAATATTATTGTGCCGCCAACGACACCATCGGCATAGAAATATCTCTCTACTGAAAGCATATTATTCCCCTTCGACGCCGCCACCTTAATAATACCATTGGCAAATGAAAAGGCGGATAGCAAGTTTCGAGCTCCCAACCGCTCAATCGCGCCCATAAGACGAAAAATAGGTGAAGACGTGAATGGTGTTCAGTCGCTCCGACAGCCTGAAGGAGCTCTCCGAGCCTGAGATGCGCGAGCAAGGTCGATACCCCTTGTTGATACCGAACCCCAACAATCCCACGCCTATCAGCGGGACAATTCGATTCGAGGCCTCTGCTCCCTCACCTTAACTCAGCGCTGACCCGAAAAATCCCACCAGCCGAGGCATCCGAGCAGACGACGAAAGTGGAGCCCTCCTGCGCCATGAAGGCGACGTTGCCGCCGGCTTCGCAGGGGGTGGCGCTCCATTGCAGGATGATGTCGCCGTTGTCGGGCAGTTTTTCCGTCGTCAGCTTGACAGCGCTTGCCATCCATTCCGTCGCCGACGGCAGGTGGATGGGGGCGTTCAGCTGTTTCGACAGCCAGGCGGTATAGTTCTGCGCCTCGGCGAGCGGCACGTCGTCGGCGGGCTGTTCGGGATTGCCGGCATAGGCCTGGGCGGAGGCGGGGTCTGCGTTAGCGGTGTAATACTGCGCCATCTCGGCGCGGGTGACCGCTTTCGCCTGCATGCAGAAGGATTTTTCGACCTTCACGGCGCCATTGGCGACGCCGAGCATGCCGCCGAGCTCCTTCATCGACGAGGTCATCAGCCGGACATTGTCGAGCGAATAACTGCCGGCCGGGATGGTCTCGAAGGCGACATTCGGCGCAACCGGGCAGAAGCCACGCGCCGAGAGCGCTTCGAGATCGGCCAGGATCGGCTGGTAGGCTGATATGGCGAGCTTGTAGGCTTCAGCGGTATAGCGGCCGTCGGCCTCGGTGAGCTTCGGCGCGAGTGCGGCAAGTGTCGGATCTGTGGGGCCGGCGCGTGTCGTCAGCGAGGCGTGGAGATCGGTGACTTTCTGCCTCAGCGCCGTCGCCTCGTCCTTGGCCGCCATGACATCCGAGATCAGCGCGGCGAAGAGCTTGGCGGCGTCGCCGTAGTTCGAGGTCGCGGCCGGCAGCTGCCATTTCTCGGCCTTGGCCTTGGCCTCCATCATCAGGGCGCTCGCCTTGGTGACGTCGGGGCTGTCGCCGGCGCCGATGCGGGTGACGGTTTCGCGTTTTGCCGTGGCGTCCTTTTCGGCCGCTGCCAGCGCCGTCAGCCCCTTGGCGAGATCGTCGTAAGCCGTTCTCGCCGCCTCGTAATTATCGACCGCGCCATGCATCTGCTGGGCGGCGGCGCTGTCGGCGGCGGCCTTCATCTTGCTGTCGGCGTCGGCAAAACTCGGGGCCTTGTCGCCGCCGGCAGCGGCAGCGGCGGATTTGGCCTTTTCGGCGTTTTCCCTTGATATGGCGATCAGCGACTTGCCGAGGCTGATGGCCGCCTTCTGGTAGCCGGGAAGCGCCTTCTTATAGTCTTCGTCCTTGAGGGCGGCATTGGCCTCGGTCAGTGAGGCGGCGCCGGCATCATAGGAGAGCTTCGCCTCGTCGCCAGAGGGGCGTTCCGGCGCCTTGGCGGCGATGGCCTTGTCCCTGCGGCTTTCGGCCTCCTTCTTCCAGGTGCCGACATCGGCGACCAGCTTGGGATCGGGACGCAGCAGCTTCGGGATGGTGACGACGCCTACGCCGATGCAGATCAAGATCAGCGCACCGAGCATCGAGAAATGCGCGAGCGTCCATTTCTTCCGCTTCGGGGTTTCCGGCTGTTGCGGCATGCCGCCGCGCGGATCCCAGGCCATCGGCTGGATGCCCGTGGTGACGCGGCTGAATTCGCCGAGCGCATCGGCGCCCATGCGCGGCCGCTGGGCCGGGTCGCGGCTCAGCATTCTTTCGACCAGGCTGGCCAGTCCCTCGGGAAAACCGGGGATCAGCACGTCGAGGCGCGGGAAGATGTTCGACGGGTCGAGATGGATGTTCTTCCAGCTCTGCTCGCGCTGGTGCTCGTCCTCCCAGACCATGACGCTATCGAAGACGCTGGCATAGGTCTGGCGCGGCAGGAAGAGCTTGTAGGCGATCATGCCCATCGCATAGATGTCGAGTGCGGCGGAAGCGGAGAAGGTGCCGCTGGCATAGATCTCCGGCGCGCCGAATTCCGGCGCATAGGGCGGGATGATGTGCTCGCCGATCTTGGAGATCAGGTGCAGGTTGCCGATCCGGACCGAGAGGCCGGAATAATCCTCCGACACGTAGATGCACTGGTCGGTCAGCGCATTGTGGGCGTAACCCGCCCCGTGAAGCGTCGCCAGCCCTTCGAGGATGTGGCGGCCGATCTCGATGGCGCGGTCATAGGCCACCATCTCGGTTTCCTCGAGATATTGGTGCAGCGTCTTCGACGGCCGCTTCTCGACGATGTAGAAATTGTCGTCCTCAGGCGACGGCGGGATGAGGTCCTCGATTTCCACGAAGCGCCGCGCCGTCAGCGATTTGGCCTCGTTGACCGAGGTCCAGACCCGCTCGAAGCGCGCCTTGTCCAGTTTCAGCGCCACATCGGGCGCGACGATGAAGACCGAACGATCCATCCGCTTGTCCTGAGCGGGATAGACGATGAACTCGTTCTCATAGACCGGCTCGCCGATCGTGTAGCGGGCGATCAGATCACTTCTCATGCACGTGTCCCCCTGCCATTTTGTCTTCATCAAACCGCATGTCATTCACCCGCCAGAAGCGGATCGCCGATCAGGCCGGCGGCGAGAAACAGGCCGGTCTTCGTGTCCCGCAGCGCGAAGGCGAAACGGGCATCCGCGCTCACCCGCACCAGTTTCGGATCGATGCTGCGCTCGGTCACCGTGGCCGTTGCCGCCGCCGCTTCCGTGCCATTCTCATCGACCTTGATCATCGTCTTCTGCAGAACGCGCGACAAGCGGATGTTTTCCGTGGTGAACCCGGGAAAAGCCGCATCGCTCGCCTTTTCAGGCGAAAGGCCCATCGCGTGGAGTGTCGGCATCAAATCACGCCCGTCGTTGAGGGAAAAGCGGGGCAGGAAGATTTCGCCCTTGGCGGGTTCGAATTTGTCGCCCTGAAGCCAGGAGGCGAGGGTTTTGAGATCGGCGCCGCCGACGCCCTTTTCCGAGCGCGCGGCGATCACCACCATGCGGTAGGTTTCACCTGCATAGGCGAGGTCGACGGCTGCGAAACGATCGTCGACACGGAATTTCTGGCCGTCGCCGGCAAGATGCATCATCGGCACCGAGACCGTCGAGCCGTCCGGCCGCCGGAACGGGGCTGCCGGGCTCTCCGCCTCAAAGGCGGTTTTCCAGCGGGCCTTGAAGGAGATCGCCCCGAGGCTGATGAAGCCGCCGCCGGGCGGGGTTTCCAGGATCGCCGGGATGGCGTCGCGCGTCGCCTGCCTGACCCAGCCGTTAATGTGCTCGACGGATTGCTGTTGATCGAGATCCTCGATCGAGGGCTTGATGCGGTGGCCGGCCAGCATGGGAAGGGCATCGGGGACGAGCGCCAGCTTGTCGTCGAAGACGATCGCAACGCCTGAGGCCAGCGGCGCATCCGCCGCCGGCGGCGTCTTCGGGTTCATTTCGTCGAGCACCTTCTCCGGCCCCTTGACCGAATCGCCGAAACCCAGCCCCCGGGCGATGGCCGCCTTGCCCGCATCCGAGGCGCCGAGGCTGGCGACGCCGAGCGCGGCGGCAAGGCTTGCCGGTGACACCATGATGTTGGCCGCCCCCTCCTTCGCCAGCGTGCGGTCGATCAGGTCGACGGCAAGCCCGGCCTGGGCGGCAAGGACGGCCCTGGTGTCAGAGGCATCGCCCGCATGGGCGGGCGCCAGCGCCATCAGGGAAGCGGCAAGGCCCGCCAGCAGAATGGATTTCGACATCACTCGCTCCCCTTTCAGCGGATGCGATAGAATTTGGAATCAAACGACCATTTGCCCTGGACGCCTGTCTCGTCGTCGCTGACGATCCTGAGGCTTCGGGCGAGGTCGTAGACATAATTGAAGGCGGCGCGCTGGCCGACGAGCGGTGTCGGCACGTCAGGCAGGTCGAGCACTTCGATCGGCTTGTCGCTGAGGATGGCGACGACCATGCCGACGCCGGCCGGCCCCTCCACCACATATTCGAAGCCGATGTAGGGATTGCGGGCATCGGGCACGACCACCGGCCGGGCCGGATCGAGCCGATTGTCGCCGCCCTTTGCCGTCGGCTTCAGGCCCATCGAGCGTTTGTTCGGATAGAGCTGCGTCAGCTTGCCGGCGGCGTCGATATCGACGAGGATCAGGTAGCCTGATTTCTTGGTGGAGACGCGCATCGCCACCTTGTCGCCGATGCTGACCGAGGTGCCGGGCAGCACGTCGACGGCCACACCCGCCTCATTGTCGGTCTTCAAGGTGTTCTCGACGGCGGCGACCGGCGTCTTCGCCTCCTCGCCGGTGACGACGTCGCGGCCGAGCGCATCCGGCAGGCCGTAGAATTGCGGCACCGGCGTGAAGCGGCAGTCCCCGGAATGGGCCCGGCAATATTCGTCCGATTTGCGCCTGACATAATCGAGCAGGGCGGCGTTGCTGACCTCAGGCTTGTCGGCAGCGCGCGCCACCCCTTCCTGCACGCCTTCGATGAAGCGGCGGGTGAAGACGCCGAGCGGCGGTTTGGCCTCGGTATCGACCAGCGCCCATTGGCCTGCATTGACCGCCGACCAGACCATCGCCGTTTCGCCGCCGAAGGAGAATTTCGCCTCCTTGCCGGAGCGGTTCGGCGGCTGCAGCGACGCCAAAGCCGGGCCGAGGCAGCGCACCGTGCCGCCGGCGGGTGCGGCCACGGCGCTGCGGCTGCCGGGGCCGACATGGCAGGCGTCGATCAGCAGCGTGACGCGGCGGTCCTTGAGGCTGTTCAGCCGGGCGGCGATCTCGGTCTCGCGGATCTGGTTGGTGACGGTCACCTTGCCGCCGTCGCGCAGCAGCTTGGCATCGGCGGCGACCAGCGTCGGGCTCGTCGTCGCCTCGGCGCCCATTTCCTCGGAGCCCTGGCCGCTGAAATAGAGGAAGACGCGGCTGCCGGCCTGAGACTGGCGCACCAGCCAGTCGTCGATCTCGGCAAGGATCGCGGCGCGGGTGGCCTTGCGATCGGTGAGCGTATGGATCTGTTCGGGACGGTAGCCGACCGTCTTGACGAGGAAGAGCTGCATCGCCTTCACATCGTCGACCGAGCCGGTCAGCTTCGCCTCGCGCATCTCATAATCGTCGATGCCGATCAGAAGCGCGCGGTCGCCGGGAGAACGCACTGCCATCGGCAGCTCGGCGGCCGGCGCCTGAACCTCCGGCTGGCTGCCTTCGGGCGAAGGGGGTGCTGGAGTTTCCGTCGTTTCCGCAGGCGCCTTCGTGGCGTCGGGCGGCGTCGTAATCGCAAGGTTGGCCTCGATCTGTGCAGCCGGCGTCTGCTTCTGCGTGGGCTCGCTTGCAGCAGGCCGGCGCTTGGTGTCGATCGCCGCCACCTGGTCGCCGGCGGAAGCGCCTGAGGTATCGGGCGCGTTCGGCACGTCGCCATCGGTCTTCTCGGCAATCCAATCGCGGAAGGCGGCGACGCGGGTGTAGACGCCGTAATGTTCGGCCTCGGCGCAGCCGGCGCCCCAGCTGACGATCCCGAGCTGGATCCAGCGCTTGTCGGGGCGCTGCGCGACCAGCGGCCCGCCGCTGTCCCCCTGGCAGGCATCCTTGCCGCCCTCGGCATAACCGGCGCAGACATTGCGCTCGTCGATCGGGTTCATGCGCATCGAGCTCTCGCGATAGGCGGCGCGGCAATCCTCGCGCGAGACGAGCGGCAGCTCGACCTCCTGCAGTTCGGTCGGCAGGTATTTGTCATCCCAGCCGTGATCGGCCTTGGTGTAGCCCCAGCCGGTGACGACGGCGGTGTGGCCAGGGGCTTCCACGGCCTCGTCCGCGGCGGAGGCGAGGATTGCCGGTCTTGAGACGGCGGGTTCGGCAAGCTTGATGAGGGCGATGTCGTTGGCGAAGACCTTGCGCTCGAAATCCTCGTGGATGATCACGTCCTCGACGGACAGCCCGGGCTTGTCAGGCCCGTCGACCGAGATCACCTTGTCGATCTTCTGCTTTCCCTCGACGATCAGGAGGTCGCGGGCGAAGAGATCCTGCTTGCCGGAACGGCCGCTGGTGACGCAATGGGCGGCGGTCAGGATCCAGCGCGGCGAAATCAGCGAGCCGCCGCAATGACCGCCGAAGCGGCCGCGCTGCTCGGGATCGGGCGCCAGGATCTTCACCTGCCAGGGCCATTCGCCTTTTTTCGCCGCCTGGCCGCCGATCACCCGCCCGCCATCCTCGCCGGCAAAATCGGTATCCTGCTGCGCAAGCGCCGGTGCGGCCAGAAGCAGAAGGACGGCCGCAATGTTGAGGACCCTGCTGATCGACGTGCTCATAGCCTGGCTCCGGCGGAGGTATAGAGGACCGTAAATCCGACGCGTGCGCCCTCGGGCAGAAGTTCGCCGAGGTGTCTGGCGATGTTGCCGGCGGTGCGCCGCCTGTCGTTCTGTTTCAGGAATTCGACCAGACCAGGCATCGGCTGATCGGAGGTGACGGCGACGAGCAGGTCGGTGCCGAAGGGGGCGACGACGGAAAGATCGAGATCGAAGGTCGCGGACATCTCGGCATCGGCTTCCCTGTCGCCGGGATAGAGGAACTGCACGGTGCCGTCGCCGGTGACATCGAACAATACGAGCTTGCGCCCGGCAAGATCGGACAACGTGACGCCGACGCGCTCGCCGTCGCGATGGACCTTGTCGGAGGGGGTCACCCGCACGCTCTGCGGGTTGGTCTCCGACAGCCGCTTCAGCGTGTCGAGTGCGGCCATCCGGTCGACGACGAAGGGCATGTCACCGGCGCCGACTTCGGAGGCGACGACATCGCCGCCGGCGATCGCCTCGCGCTTTTGCGGATCGAAGACGAGTTCGGCATGGGCGCCGTCCGTCAGCTTGAACGGCGTGACGGCGGGAGCGATAGCCTCCAGCACCGGCTCCGAACCGAGGGCGGCAAGGGTGATCGGGGCGGGTTCGGGCGGCGGGGGCGGCACATTCGATTTCTGCCCATCCGCCGGTCCGGCTTTGTCATAGGCATAGACGACGGCGCGGTCGAGATCCGCCCCAGGCGGGCTTTGCGTGAAGATGTTCTGCCGCTGGTCGGTGAACTGATAGACCGATTGGCGCACATATTCGAACAGTTCGCGGCGGGTCACAGTGCCGTCGGCGTTGCGGTCGGCGGCGCCCTCGAACGCACGGGCGGTGGCATAGCTCAGCGCCCCGCGCTTCTGAGCTATGCCGGGAATCGATATTTCGGGCGATTTGGTATGGTCGTCGACGGCGGCAAGAAAGGTCAGCCGCTTGTAATCGAAGCCGGTGGAGAGCGCATCTGATGTGGTCGAAATCGGCGCGAGATCATCCTCCTCGATCGTATAGGAGGGCGCCTGGCGCCAGGTGATCTCGGCGCCGCGCGGATCGACGTCGCGGGTCATGCCGCCGGCATGGCAGGTGTCGGCGATGAACAGGACCTCGGCGCCTTTTTGCTCCAGCTGGTGGATCAGCACCTTGAATTCGTCGCCGAAGATGCGCTCGCGCGATCCCGGCAGCCTCGTATCGAAGCCGGCCAGCACATAGACCTCGTCGCGGCCGCTGGGTTTGGAGCCCTTGACGCGCTCCGGCTCGCTCGATCCATGGCCGGCGATGCCGAGCACGACGAGATCGCCCTCGCCTGCCCTTTGCGTGACGGCGCCGATCGCATCGAAGATGCCCTGGCGGTCGGCCGCGCCATTCTTCAAGAGCGTCATGTCCTCGACCCCGAGCGAGCGCAGCGACAGGGAAAGATCCTCGGCATCGGCGACGGCGCCGTGCAGCGGCGGGACGTTGCGATAGAGATCGATGCCGATCAGAACGGCTCTGACCGTGCCGCGCTCGGGAGCTTCGATCGTTCTGGCGAGGCTGTTCGTGCCCGCCAGAACAAGAAGGGCGAGTGCGGCGGCCATGGGAGCGAATGTGGACATGGCCGGTTTCCCCTCGCTCTCTCTATTCGCGGCGCCATTCGACGCGGCGGTTCAGCGCGTCGATATCGTCTTCGGTGAGGTTGGCGGTGGCGGTTACGTCAACCGGTTCGGAGGCGCCGCGGCCTTCGGCGTCGATGGTGGCGTCGATGCCGTTCTTCTTCAGGAAATCGGCAACGGCCTGGGCGCGGCGCTCGGAGAGCTTCTTATTGTAATCGTCGCCGCCCTTGCGATCGGTATGGCCGATGAGGATGATGCGGCCGGGCTTCTGCTCCTTCAGCGCTTCCAGCAACTCCTGGGCGGCTTCGGTGCCAATCGAGGTGAAGGTCGACTTGTCGAAATCGAAGGTGATCGGCACCGGGATGGAGACCGGCACGATGCCGCGCACATTTTCCGAATAGATGCCGCCGAGCACGCCGCTGCGGTGATCCTTCTCGGCCGGCACGAAACTGCCCTGCGGGTTGTCGCTGGTGGGATTGGCGGCAAGGATGCGGGCCTGGGCGGCGCGCTGGATGAGATCGGAGATCGTATCGGCCGGCGGCGCCTTCGGCGTGCGGGTCTCGTTCTTGATGATCTCGATCGCCTGCTGGTAATCGGCGGCGGCATCGGCGAAGCGGCGGGCGGAGAAATAGATCTCGCCGAGCGTGGCGGAGGCCTGCCAGAGCACCTGCGGACTGTCGGCGGCGACGAGCAGCGGTTCATACTCGGCGACCGGCTTGTCGGCCGCCATCATCTCCTGGGCGGCGGCGAGCCTCAGGGCTGCGACGCGGCGCTGGGCGTTGATCTGGAACTGTCCGCATTCGGCGCTGACGGCAATCGCATCGGCCTCGGAGGCGGCAGCGGTGATATCCTTGGCGGCAACGGCCGTGTTCAGCTTGTCGAGCAGGGCGTTGCAGGCCGGGGTATCGGCATTGGCAACCTCGATCTGCTCGCCGGCCTGGCCAGGTTCGGCCGACCGGCCGAAGCTCATCGGCGGCATCTTGATGCTGAAGCCGCCGGGAAGCTTGAATTGCGGCATCTTGATCTGCGGCATCGGCAGTTTCGGCATCTTGGTTTGGGCAGACTGGGACGGCTGCTTATACGGCGCCGGCTGCTGATACTGGCTTGGTTGTTTATATTGGCTGGGGCGGGTGGAGGCGGTGGTGTCGGCGGGACCGATCAGCTGCAGCTCATCAGCGGCCAGTTCCTGGCCGGGCGCCAGATTGGTGACGATCTTGTATTTTTTCGGCGGCTGCGTGGTCGCCTGCTCGACGGGCTTGGGCGCCGGCTTCGGCTTTTCGATTGCCTCAGGCTTTTTGGCGACCTCGGGTTTGACGACCGGTTTCGGCTTCGGGGCGGCCGGTGGTTTCGGCGCAACCGGCGGCTTTGCCGCCTGCTCGACCGTCGCGGGTTTTGCGGCGGGAACGGCGGCGACGGGCGGAACGGCGGAAGGCGGCAGGGCGGCCGTGCTGTCGACGGTCGTCAGCGTCAGCGTTTTGCTGCTGATCTTGGTGCCGAGGCTGCGGGCTTCTTCGAGGCTGCGGGAGACGGCCTCCATGCCGCCGTCGATCGAGCGGAACATGCCGCTGCCGCTGCCGCCGAGATCGGCGAAGATGGTCAGCGGCTTGGAGGAATAGAAGACCTTGATCTGCTCCTGCCCGACCGGGCCTGAAACCTGCAGCCTGGCGCCGCTGGCCGGATCCGGCACCTGCACGCGCTTGCCGGCGGCAACGAGGGCATCGGTCTGGTACTTGTTCGGGAAGAGCTTGGTGACGGAGCCGTTCGGCGAGACGTTCAGCACCGTGACATAGGCGTTCTCACTCGACTGGATGAAGAGGCCGACGACTTCGCCGACGGCGTATCTCGCCTCGGCGCGATCGAAGGTAATGCTGACAGGCCCGCTCTGAGCCGGCGCTTCCGTCAGCGTACGTTCGTTCTGCGCCCCGACCTCGGGGATCAGCGAGAAAAGCGAAAGACATGTGGCTGCGGCCAGGATGGCTTTGCGGCTGAGCATCGGAACCTCCCCTTCGAAACAATCTCACACTGTGCTGAAGATGAGAATAGCACCGACCGGCGAAATTGGGATGGCTTTGGCTGTCTTGCTTGAGGGAGGGTTACAAATTATTTGGAGCCGGAAAGATTGAGACGCGGCAAGACTCCCGGCCAAAAATATCCGGCGTCCGTTTATAGTCGGATGGGACTAAAGCAAGGCGGTTAGTTCTTCGGCTTCTGGCCGGCGGATTTCAGAATCGAGATCAGGTCGCTCATTCCCTCCGGCGAGGAATTGTAGAGCCAGAGAATATCCGGATTGTCCGATGTGAATTCCTTGCCGGATCCCGAGCCCATGTCGCGGCCGGGCGAGGTCGTCTCCGGCAGCTTGCCCTGGCCCGGCGTCAGCCCCTCGGCGCGTTCATGGTCGGCGATAACAGCAACGGCGGCGGCAAAGGCCTTTTCATCGTGCTGGCGCAGCGCGGCAAGCGCGGGGTTTCGCGCCGCCAGCCCATCCTCGACCGGCCCGGCATAGCCGATGCAGGGCATTTCAAGCGAAAGCAGCAGGCCGATCGACAAGCTTATGAGCCGGGATTTCTTCATCGTCGTCACATCCGTTGTCAATTTGCGACGTGCTCGATTCCGGACGAAGCCGCTGTGCCTTTGCGCGCGTGCTTTGTCGCGGACAGCACGACAATAGGCAGAGGCCGAAAAGAAGGCAACGGCGACTGGCGCCAATCGATTGGGAGGGGTGAAATCGGCTTGGGATCTGTCCCTGGCAGATTGCACTTTCAGCCGTAGCAGGCTTTGGCCGGCGCAATTTACGAACAAGCACACTGGGCCGAGGCACCCTTTCCAGGATAGTATTTTCTCGGGGATGAGGTGTTGCGGTCAGATAAATTATCTAATCAAAATTGTCATCTAGCTTATCTCGCCGGTTCTTAACAATATATCCGGTGAGTGATGTCGTGATTTCGGTAGTAAGCGACTGAATGGCGCCGTTGCGCTGGCAATATGTCGGCATTTCAGGCGCTTTGATTTGTATCAAAGACATGCGTTGAATCGCTGAAGTACATGTAATTATGGAAATGTTTGGCTTCTACATAATTCCAAGGGGAGGAAAATATGAAGAAATCCCGTTTCATGGCCATCGTCGCGGCTTCGCTTGCAGGTTCGCTCATTCCTTCGGCAGGGCATTCGGCGGAGAGCGATGTTGGCACACTCACGCCGGAAAAGGCCGACAAGGCGTTCGCTGGCAAGCCGCTCTATTCGCCATACGCCGGGCGCAACTTTCCCACCCGGCCGCTGTTTGGTGACACGCACCTGCACACGGGAGCTTCGTTCGACGCCGGCGCGTTTGGCGCGCGTTTGACGCCGCGGGACGCCTATCGTTTCGCAAGGGGAGAGGAGATCACGGCGTCGAGTGGCCAGCCGGCAAAGCTGTCGCGTCCGCTCGACTTCCTGGTGGTCGCCGACCACTCGGACAATATGGGGATGTTCACGGACCTCTTCGCCGGCAAGCCGGAAGTGATCGCCGATCCGCAGGCCAAGACCTGGTACGATGAGATCAAGTCCGGGCAAGGCGGTAAGGCGGCGCTGGAAATTATCTTCGCTTTTGGCAAGGGAACGCTGCCGTCCTCGATGATCTATGGGCCGGACACGCGACCCTACAAGAACGCCTGGCAGGACACGATCAAGGCGGCGGAGGAATATAACGATCCCGGTCGATTCACGGCGTTTATCGGCTACGAGTGGACATCGAATACGGCAGGCAACAACCTGCACCGCAACGTCATTTTCCGCGACGATGCCGACAAGGCCGAACAGGTGGTGCCCTACACGACACTAAAGCCGCTCGGCAGCGACAATCCCCGTGACCTGTGGAAGTGGATGCAGGCCTACGAGGACAAGACCGGGGGCAACGTGCTCGCCATCGCACATAATGGCAACCTGTCCAACGGCCGCATGTTCCCGATGATCGAATCGTTCACCAACAAGCCGGTGGACAAGGAATATGTCGAGCAGCGCGCAAGGTGGGAGCGTCTCTATGAGACGACCCAGACCAAGGGAACCGGGGAAGCGCATCCCGCGCTGTCTCCGAATGACGAGTTCGCCGACTTCGAAATCTGGGATTTCGGCAATCTCGACGCGAGCGAGAAAAAGACGCCGGACATGCTCGAGTTCGAATACACCCGCTCCGCGCTTCGCAATGGGCTGAAGCTGGAAGCCCAACTCGGCACGAACCCGTACAAGTTCGGCCTCATCGGCAGTTCAGATGCCCATACCGGTCTGGCTGCCATGGAAGAGGAAAACTTCTTCGGCAAGACGACGCCGCAGGAGCCGAGCCCCGAGCGCTTGACCGCCACCTTCGTGAAGGACGACAAGACCGGCATCACGGTGATGGACTGGGAGGTTGGCGCTTCAGGTTATGCTGCCGTGTGGGCGACTGAAAATACGCGCGAATCCATTTGGGACGCGATGCAGCGCAAAGAGACCTATGGCACGACGGGGTCGCGCATGATGGTGCGCTTCTTCGGCAGCTGGGATTTCGTGGCGGGCGACGCCAAGACCCGCAATCCCGGCGCGATCGGTTACGAAAAGGGCGTGCCGATGGGTGGCGACCTGACCAAGGCGCCGGACGGCAAGGTGCCGACCTTCCTTGTGGCTGCTCTGAAAGATCCGATCGGGGCCAATCTCGACCGATACCAGATCGTCAAGGGGTGGCTGGACGACAAGGGCGAGACCCACGAGCACGTTTACGATGTCGTCTGGGGCGGCGACCGCAAGCCCGGCACTGACGGAAAGCTGCCCTCCGTCGGCAGCACGGTCGACATCGAGAACGCCACGTGGACCAACACGATCGGTGCCCCCGAACTGATTGCCGTGTGGACGGATCCGGACTTCGATCCGAAGCTGAAAGCCTTCTACTATGGGCGTGTTATCGAGATCCCGACGCCGCGGTGGACCGCTTACGACGCCAAGCGGTTTGGCAACAAGCCGCTGGAGGGCACGTCGATGACCGTGACCGAACGCGCCTATACCTCGCCGATCTGGTATACGCCTTGATACGACGAGAAAGCCGATGCTGAAGCGCTTTCTCAAAGAACCCCTCGTCCATTTTCTGGCGCTCGCGCTTGCGATCTTCGCCGGCTACGCCCTGGCCGGCACCGGCGAAAAGCGAGAGATCATCATCGTGACGGCGCCCAAGATCGAGCAGATGGCGACATTATTCACGAAGACCTGGCAGCGTCCCCCGAGCGTGGATGAGCTCAAGGGGTTGATCGACGATCATGTGAAGGAGGAAGTCCTCGTCCGTCAGGCACTTGCCCTCGGGCTCGACGAGGACGATGCCGTGGTCAGGCGGCGCCTTCGCCAGAAGATGGAGTTTCTGGACACGGCGGACGCCGAGGCGCTAGAGCCGACTGACGCGGAACTTGCGACCTATCTCGTCAGTAACGCCGACGCGTTCAAGATCGAGGGCATGCTGGCCTTCGAACAGGTGTTCCTCAACCCGCAGCGGCGCGGCGACCGGGCTGAGCAGGATGCCGGTTCCATCCTCCAGGCTCTGCTGTCCGATCCGGATGCGGACCGCTCGCTGCTCGGCGATGCCACGCTGCTGCCGCCCCAGCTTGCGCTTTCCGACAGCGTTTCGATCACGCAGACTTTCGGGACCGATTTCGCCAAGGCGCTCGACCGGGCGCCGCTCGGCCAATGGATCGGGCCGGTGGTGTCCAGTTTCGGGCTGCACCTCGTCCGCGTGACGGAGCGTGTGCCCGACCGCACGCCGTCGCTCGGCGAAGTGCGTGGCGCCGTGGCGCGAGAGTGGAGGAATGCGAGACGCAAGGAGCTCGAAGACCAGCGATTTGCGGAGCTTCTCAAGGGTTACACGGTGATCATCGACAGCCTTGCCGGCAAGGGAGCCGACCGGTGAAACAGATCGGCCGCATACTCGTCTTGCTTCTGCCCATGCTGCTGGCTGCGGCAGCACACGCGCACGAGATCCGCCCGGCCTATCTCGACATGCGCGAAACTGCCTCCGACACGTTCGCCGTCGTCTGGAAGGTGCCGGCGCAAGGCGAGATGCGCCTCGGGCTTCATGTGCGACTGCCGGCCGCCTGCGTGGAAAAATCCGAGCCGGTTCGGTCGATCGAGCAGGGCGCCTATTTCGAGCGATGGAACGTGGCCTGCACGAAAGGGTTGAAAGGCGGCGAAATCATCGTCGACGGTCTCACGTCGACGATGACCGAAGCGCTGATGCGCATCCAGTATGGCACAGGCGACACCGAACTCACGCGCCTCCTGCCCGATCGACCGCGCTTCGTGGTCGCCGGCACGCAGACAAGCATCGAAGTGGCGCGAACTTACTTTCTATTCGGCGTTAACCACATCCTCTCTGGCCTTGATCATCTCCTCTTCGTGCTTGCGCTTATCCTGCTCATCCGGGATCGCTGGATGCTGTTCAAGACCATCACGGCGTTTACGATCGCCCACAGCATGACACTGGCGGGAGCATCGCTTGGCTATTTCAGCCTGCCTCAGAGTCCAGTGGAAGCCACGATTGCGCTTAGCATTGCGTTCGTCGCGAGCGAACTGGCGAGAGCGGAGCCGGGCGAGAGGCGGCTCTCCGAGAGCTATCCCTGGCTCGTGGCCTTCGCGTTCGGACTGCTGCACGGCTTCGGCTTCGCCGGTGCGCTGAAGGAAACCGGCCTGCCGCAATCGGACGTGCCGTTAAGCCTCTTGACATTCAACCTGGGCGTTGAAGCGGGACAGCTCTTATTCGTTGCGGCGACGCTGATCGTGGCCAGGGTTGGAGCGGCAATCGTTGCCGTGCCGCCGACCGCAGCCCGCCGGCTTGGAGCTTACGTGATCGGAACGGCCTCAATGTTGTGGCTCGTTCCCAGAATCATCGGTCTCGGGGCCTGAGAGATGTTGTCTCGGACGACATCATGGTTGATCAAAAGCGAGATTCAGATTCTAGGCCGACCCGGTCTAAAATCATCCTGTTCTAGAAATGTATCACCAGCCCCAGCATTGGCCCCTGCCGGACAATGTCGAAGACGAAACCGTCGTTGCTATAATCCACGCCGAGAGCACGGTACCCGGCAACGGCCGAGACCTTGCCGGCGAACCGGTAGCCATCGCTGCGGCAACGTCCCAATCGAGGTCAGCCCCGCCGGCGCCGACAGTCCCCAGCCAGCCAACCTCTGTTCTGGAGCGCCCATCGAGAATGCCGCCGCGGAAGGAAAGTTCACTTTCGACGGACCAGACACGCAGGCCACGGCGATATCCAGCCGTGCGGAGCTATCTTCGAGAACGGCATAACCGGCGCCCAAGAGCGCTGCGAAAGTCTCGGTCGAGAGTTCGACATCAGTTGCCAGTAACCCTCTCGGCGTGCCGGCTTCTGGCCGAACTCCAAATCTGGGAAAGATGTTCGCAATAGCGGTCAGAGGATTTTCATTTGCTGCAGGCCGAGGCGAAGATGGCGCAGCATCTCGCCGAAGATTTCCTCGATCTTGCCGGTCGACCAGACGACCATGGTGCCATAGGGTGAGCGCTTGCGCTGCATGAAGCCCGCCGTCTCGAAATCGATCAGCGTCTTGCGGCAGGTCTCGCTCGACATGACGGCGACCAGGAAACGGGCGAGATTGGATTGGTCGATGGCGCCCGCCTTTTCCGCCCAGTTCTGGATCAGCCGCGGCTTGGTGTCGGCGGTGAACATCGAGGCGAGCGCCCGCTCCTGCGAAAGGCCGAGGCGCTGCAGCTTGGCCGGATCGCGGGTGAGCGACACGACATAGTCATTGTGCAGATCGGCGAAGCGCTCTATATCGTCAGCCGTGTTGATGCCGAAGACCTTCATCGAATAGAGAAACTCGGCCATCAGATAGGTCGGCTCGGAGCGCAACTGCGCCAGATGCTTCTCCTCCTTGCTGGCGGAGGCGGCGCAGACGCGATCGGAGAAGTCGATCCTTGCCGCGCGTACCTGCTCCAGCAGGCTGACGTCGAGCGCCAGTTCGTCACCGTTCCAGTCCAGCATCGGCTTCCCCGCCAGTAAAACTTCAAGACGATGAAGTTGTACTATCGCCGAGGCCGATCTCCAAACAGTTTGGAAGGCAACGCCTTGCTGACGAGCCGCTTCTATCCTAACATTTTAAGCACTTGGGGCATGATGCCGAAAGTTGTGAACGGTTTTTCCGACGACATCATTCTCTCGCTCTCTAATTGTGAACAGGCTTCAGACTGGGGCCCCATGGCCAAAATGATCCTGTTTCGGGGTTCACGGCAATGCGCAGTTTCAGCTCGCATATTCTGATGGCCGCGGCGATCGCAATCGCCTGGCCTGTCCTCGCAAAAGACACTCTCATGATCGAACTTCCGAGCGGCGACGGCGCCCGCTCGGTCGGCATCATCTCCGCCAATGAGGAGGTCGAGGCATCCGGACCGGCGGCGATCACCGTCGGCGACGACGGCACCGTCTACATCCTCGACCAGAATAACGGCCGCGTGCTCGCCGTTGACGGCGAACGCTCGCAGGCCGATCCGGAGATCCTGCCGCTGCCCGAAAATGCGGCGCCGGAGGATCTCGCCGTCGTTCATAACGAACTCTACCTCTGGTCTGACGGCATCGTGCCGCTCGAGCGTTCCCCTGGCGCCGATGGCCGCTCCCAGACCCTGCGCGCCATCGACGGCGGCGATGGCGACGACTACACCCGCTCGGTCTTCGCCTCGATGGGCTCGGTGCCGCCCGGCCCGCTGAACAGCATCATCGACGAGATCGGCCGCAGCACCAGCCGGCCGCAAACCCGCCCGCCGGTTGTTCAATACGTGCCGAGCCGCGGCCTCGGCGATATCGTTGCAGAAGTTTCGGCGGCAAACGACAGGGCGGAGATCCTGCTGCGGCGCGCGAGCTCGGAGGAGAATTTCCTCTCGCTTCAGCTCACCGGGGAAAACCGGATCGGCACAGTCGAACTGCTCGACATCGACACGACAGGCAGACCCTATGCCTTGGTCGAACTTGTGCCCGCCGACCGGCCGGAGCGGACGGGCATGCTGGTGGTGCGCTTCACCCCGAACGGTGTGCTGGAGCGCGTCTACGACCTGCCGATCGAACCAGGCACGGTCTTCTCGCGGCGCTTCGTGGCGATCGGCCCGCGCGGCGACGTGCTTTTTCTTCGCTCCCAGGAGAGCCGGGCGCAGGTGCTGAAGCTCGAGGGGCGCGAGCCCGGCCGCAAGCTCGCTGTCATCAGGCCGGCAAAGCCGTCAATTGCGGCCAAACCGGGAAAGGGGCCGAAGGTCGCGATCCTGCCGAAATCGCGCGGCGCCGTGATCGAGCGGGCGATCGGCTTCGAGACGCTGAACTGGCTGGTGACGCCGGCGGCCTATGGCAAGGATCCGGGGCCCGGTTGCGACAACATGAACCGCCTGCGCCGACCGATCTACCTGTTCGGAAAACGCGGCCAGACGGTGAAGGGCGTGCCCTATTGCTGGGGCTGCAAGACGCCGCTCGAGGACTTCACCAGTGGTGTCGTCGACGGCCAGACGGCCGGCAACGTCTGCACCAAGAGCGCGCCGCAATCAAACATCCTCGGCGTCGACTGCTCCGGCTTCGTCAGCGAAGCCTGGGGTCTGAAGATGCATGTCTCGACGCGGGCGATCCCCAGCATCACCAGGCGGCTCGAAGATCCCTGGTCGCTGCAGCCGGGCGACGCGCTGAACCGGCCGGGTTCGCATGTGATGCTGTTCATGCGCTTCACCGACGACCGCAAAGTCGAGGTGATGGAGGCGACGCCCAATGCCTGCAAGGGCCGCGTCTGCCGCAACACCTATTCGCTCGGAATCCTGCTGCTGCGCGGCTACCAGCCGGTGCGCTTCAAGGGGTTGGACGGATAGGTAGCCTCACGCAGCCGGCCTTGATGCCAGCTGCCGCTTCACCGTTTCCAGAAGCCCATTGATGGCGACGCTTGCAGTAGTCCCGATAGGCCGGATGCTTGATGAAGTGGCTTGGGGTGTCGCATGTGTGGGGTTGAAAAACCTCGGCCCGAGAGCGTTGCCCGCTCGGACATAGACGAGGCTACAGATATAGAGCGCTCAAACATCGGTCATCTTGCCGCTGGCCCTACATGAGAACCAAGGAGTTCCTGTGAAAGGGATCTTATGGACCAGTCGACCGTCTTCTCGATCATACCGCTGACAAAACGAAACCTTCTGAAGTTTCGAGTTGTGTCCGTGAGCGGCGGCTTGCAGCGTTAACAGAGAGTGCCACGGCTACTGCGCCAGCCCCTGACGTAGCCAGCGAAAAACCTTCTTCTACAGAAACCATATCGATGTCGAGATCCGCATAATTAACCATGTAATACCCGGACGCGGTCCGTATGACTGCATCAGGCCGGATCAAAAGCAGGTCCTGAGCCATAGTCCCGATATAAAGCGGGCCGCCCCAGACATAGCGGAATGCGTAAACTGGTATTCCGGAGGGCGAGGCGCCGATGCGACGAATTTGCGTCTTCAAGCGGCGATCCGAACTGTCCCACCCCCCACTAGGGCCGCCGCTGTCGGAACTGCCAGAGTCAGAGCCGCCGCCCATGCCGCCGCCAGAGCTGGAACTGGAGCTGGAGCCGGAGCTGGAATTCCCACCGGCACCGTTGTCGGAGCGGGCAAAAGCCGGTTCATCGCTCTTGGTGGCCACTCGTCGGACAGCGGGCGTGGGTTTCCTCGCAGGCGTGGCATTCCTGGCCGGTTCTTCGCTGGCGAACAGTGTTCGTGCGCCCGGGTCGAAGATGCAGCTCTGCAAGATTGCACCGGAGCCGGCGATGAATGTCGAGCACATGAGTACGCGGATGATAAGTTTGCTGGTCATGTAGGGCGCTCCCGGATCGCCGTTTCAGAAGAGATCATACCTTGGATTTCGCTTTACCCATGTCGCCCTGGCGAGTTCGACGAGCCTCGCGTCGAGCGACTTGGTTTTTGGCAGGGCCGTTCGTTCCTGAACAGTCAACTCGGCGCTGAAGGCTTCTTCCGCCTCCTTCTTCGCTGCACTTGGCAGTAACTTGAGTTCGGCCAGCGCCTGGTTCTTCGTGTCACCTATCCGTGGCTTGTTAACGGCGGCTGCGAGCGCGAAATAACGCGCCGCAATTGCTTTGCTCTCTGGGTCTTCGACGTCGTCCTTTGCCAGTCTGGCGCGGTCGAGCGCTCCCCAGTAGTCACCTCGTTCTGCTCCCATCTCCAGCCACTTCACCGCGGCCACCTTGTCGGCGGGAACACCGATGCCGTCCCTGTACATACGTCCGAGGTTGGTGGGGGCAAAGGGTTGGCCGCCTTCTGCTGCTTTGGTGAAAAGCTCCAGCGCCTTGCCGAGATCCTGAGGCACGGCCTTTCCCGACCGGTACACCAGCGCGAGATTATTCATCGAATAGATATCGTTCCGTGCGAGGCCGGCTTCATAGAAACGAATGCCGCGCTGCGGATCGGCCGGAACATTCACTCCATTAAGGAAGATGTAGCCAAGCTCGTTCATCGCAAAAGTATGTCCGAGGTCCGCCGATTGCAGCATGAGCTTCAGGCCCTGCTGAGTATCGGCCTTGATGCCCCGTCCATAAAAGAGGCTTTTGCCGTAAGTGTATAAAGCGTAGGGGTCGTTCTTCTTGGCCCCCGCTTGAACGATTTCATTCGCTTTCGCGGGATTGGCCGGCACCGACGCGCCGATAATATACAGGCTGGAAAGCTGGTCGATCGCCCTGACATGCCCGGCATCCATCGCCTTCTTGATCGTCGCGAAGGCCGTCTTCGTCTCGCGGTTGGCGAGCTGGGCGCGGCCGAGCTGATAGACGAAGCGGGCAACCTCGGGATAGGCCTTCACCGCTTCCGTGCAGGCTGGCACCGCGATGGCCGGATCGATCTCATTCGGCAGCTTGCCCGCGGTCACGCCCTGCAGGTCGAGCGGTGCGGCGGCTGCGCTGTCGCAGGCGTCAAGCGTCGGCTTGAAGGTGACGGTGGCGGGCTGCAGGTCGTCGTTGGCGGCCTGCAGCGTCAGGGCGAAGTGCTGGTTTTCGGTGCCGATCTGCGGCTCGTAGGAAAGCGCCGGGATATCGGCCGCTTCGAGCACGTGGCCGGGCCCGATCACCCGGTCGCCGGCGCGCAGCGTGCCCTTGTCGGGCAGGGCCGCTACCTTGAAGGTCATGTCCGCGGCCGATACCGATACCGGTACTTCAGGCAGGCGGGCATCGACGGGGCCGACGCCGATCGTCGTATCGACGTCGCGCGGCAGCGATTTCAGGTAGGCGCCGGCATCGGCAAGCCGCGCCTGCTTTTCCTGTTCGAGCTGGGCGAGCTTGGCGCCGGCATCGGCCGCGACGGTGATGGCGACGACGCCCTGCGTCGCCTGGCCATAGGGATCGCTGACTGTATAGCCGATCAGGCCGACCGTTCCGGCGGCAACGCCCGTTGAATCGTAGCTCAGCGCCGTCAGCGCCGCGGCCGGCATCTTGGCGCCCTGCTCCACCGGCTTGCCGTCGAAACTGAGCTTGCCGGTCTGGGGAAGCTGGTTGAGCGTGACGAGCAGCGCCGCGCCGGTTTCGTCATGCGGCGGGGCGATCGGCAGCTTGGTCGCGGCCGCCCCCTCCGGCACGCTCACCTGCTGCATCGGCTCGACGCTCGGCGGCGGCGGCGCCGGGATGAAATAGAAGCTGTCCATCAACGAGGAATTTTCCCAGGGGACCTGCTTGCCATTGGTCATGGCGATCACGTCGCGGCGCACATCGGTCAGGACCTGGCGGATTTCCTTGTTCGGCTCGCTGGCGCGCTTGATGAAGGATTCGGAATAGGGGCTGAGCGCCCCCTGGCCATCGAGCGCCACCTGGCCCGGCTCCGTCGAGAAGGCGATCAGGCTGCCGAGATCGCTGTCGATGCGCGCCAGACCGCGCGTCGCGCCGACCGGTTCCAGCTTTTCCGCCATCCAGAATTTCTGCGCATTGAACGGGTTGTTGCGGCAGGCATCGAGAAAGATCAGCTGCACGCGCGAATTCTGCTTGAGATGGTTGAGGATAAGGTCGAGCGGCATGGTCTGCGTCTCGACGTCATAGGGCGTCTCCAGCGTCGCATCGACCGGAACGAGGAAATTCTGCCCGCCCACCTGGATGCCGTGGCCCGAGTAATAAATGAGGCCGGCCTCGGCATTGTTGGTCGAACGCAGGAAGCGGCGTACGGTATCTTCGAGCCCGATGCGGTCGACGTTGACGCCGATCGTCACGTCGAAACCGGCCGAACGCAGCGTGTTGGCGACCTCTTCGACATCATTGGCGGGATTTGGAAGCGAGGGCAGCGTCTTGTAGACCGAATTGCCGATGACGAGCGCAACGCGGCGTCCGCTCTCCTCGGTCATGACGGCATGAGCCGTGCCGATCGACAGCAGTATTGCCGCGACGATCAGCAGATAGGTGTATAGAGTCCTGACGGCGTGAAACTTGGGCATGGCTGGATCGCAAACATTCTATTGTTTAACTGCAATAAAATTTGCTGGCCTGCTGGTGCTGGGCCCCCTCCGCATTCACAACTCAAAAATATTCCTGGATAGCATAAAAAGCAAGCTTCGGCGGCCTCCAAGTGAATTGGAGCAGTCCCGTCCGTTTGGAGGCAGTGCCCGGCATGAAAGACTAGAGAACTCAAGAAAATAAATATGCGGATGGCAACAGATACGTCAGTGCTGGTGACGTTTTCTTGTTTTCCTTGTTGGTCGGCCTGGGTCATTCTGTCGGCGACAGCCTGCGAAGGTTTGCGTGCTGGGCTTCAGGATTTTGTTTCCGCAAGTCCTTGTTGCAAAACCGCTGCCAGTTTTGCGAGACATGCTTTGACAAAAGCATGCTGAACACTTTCAATCCGTGACCGACCATTCGTGTGATGGTCGTGTCGAGTGAGTCTGAAAACATGGTCGAGGCTGGAGGGGCCGTTGCAGAGAAGGCTTGCAGCTATTCTGATCGCGGATGTCGTCGGCTATTCTCGATTGGTCGAGGCGGACGAGAACGCGACACTTGCGGCTCTCGGCAGTTTGATGTCGTCGTCGCTGCGTCCGGTCATCGCCGCTCATGCAGGGCGTGTCGTCAAACTCATGGGCGATGGCCTGGTCGCGGAGTTTGGCTCGGTGGTCGAGGCCGTTTCTTGTGCAATCGCATTCCAGAATTCCGTGGCCAGCCAGCAGCAGTTCGTCGATCCGACGCGCAAGATCATCTTTCGCATCGGAATCAATCTCGGCGACGTCGTGGTTGATGGCGACGACATCCTGGGGGACGGAGTTAATGTGGCGGCGCGACTGGAGCAGTTGTGCCCACCGGGAGATGTTCTGATCTCCGGTGCAGCCTACGAACATCTTGCGGGGAAGATCGACGCAACGATCGAGTACGCCGGAGAGCAGCGTCTGAAGAACATCGCGCGCCCGATCAAGGCGTACCATCTTCCGTTGAGCGGATCGAAGTTTGCTGTCTCCAACGTTTCGAAATTCGCGGGACCAACTATCGCCGTGCTTCCATTTGAAAATATGAGCGGCGACCCAGAGCAGACCTATTTCAGCGATGGAATCACCGAGGACATAATCATCGAGCTCGCAAGGTTCACCGAGCTCATGGTCATCGCAAGAACTTCGTCCTTCGCATTAGGCGGTCGCTCCGCTGACCTGCGCGAGATTGGTCACATTCTCGGCGCCGATTATGTGGTCGAGGGGAGCGTCAGACGAGCAGGCAATCGGATCCGGATCACCGTGCAGCTTGTTGAAACGAAAGGCGGCACGCATCGCTGGGCCGAACGTTACGACGCTGAGATTGAGGATATCTTCGCCACCCAGGAAGAGATAGCGCGTAGCATCGTCGCCACGGTCGCGCAACGTGTCATCGACGACAACGAGATCACCTCTCGAAGACGCCGCCCGGAAGATGTGCGAGCCTACGATCTCTTCCTGCAGGGCAACCGCCTCTCTGACGACTTCCGGCCGGGAGCACAGGAGCGCGCCGAGGCGCTGTTCGAAAGGGCTGCCAAGGCGGATCCGACTTTCGCACGCGCCCACACGGGTCTCGCCTATATCTATCTCAACCGCGCCTCGGAGGGGGGCCTTGGCATCCCCAGGGAGCATGACGATAACCGGATCAAGGCGCTTCGATCGGCCGAAACGGCATTCGCGCTGGATCCAAGCGATCCTCGCGTGCAGTGCACCTTGGGTTACATTTGTTTGACCTGGCGCGACTTCAAAAGGGCGGAGCATCATCTCGATCTCGCAAAGTCGATGAATCCGAACGATGCCACCATTCTAATCTTGTGGGCGTGGATGCAGGGCGCGCTGGGGCGTCCGGTCAAAGGCTTGGCCGGGGCCGAGGTCGCCTACCGGCTGAACCCGCTACATCCCCGTTGGTACAACTACTACAAATCCCGTCTTCTGTTCCTTGCGGAACGATACGGCGAGGCGGCGACCCTTCTGGAACAGCGAACGTTCGACACACCCGATAAAGAGCCGCGCGACATGGGATGGCGCGCAGCCTCATACGGTCACCTCGGTCGGATCGATGATGCCGAACGATGCGGAAATATTTTCATTGATGCAATCAGGAAAAGGTGGTGCGGAGCGTCGACGGCAGGTTCCGCCGACTACGTGAACTGGCTCGTCGACGTCTCGTATCTATCTAGCGAGCAAGATGTGTTGCGGCTGCGCGAGGGATTGAGGCGGGCGGGTCTGCCGGCGTGAACGCTCGCGGAAACGGGCGCGTTGACGACAAGCCACTATGCCGGCATGCGATGCGCGATGTCGACGCTCTCATGGGCCGCGCATGCAACTTGAGTCACCGACGGGGTTGTCGCCGGGAACGGCTGCAGGCTTCCGGGCGACCGGTATGAAAGCGCCATGCGTCCGCTCGATGCGCTGGAGCAATTCCGGTTTTCCTCGAATTGCGGAATTGCTTTGTCTATTTGTTTTCACGCAATGCCGACGCAAAACCGCTGCACGCTTTTGCAGCTATTGCTCTAGCCTCGGAACCTATAATTACCGATCGAAGCCGGTTTCATCTCGATGGAGAAGCCCGGCAGCGCGGGCGGCATATAGGCGGCGTTCTCGATCCGGCAGGGGTCGAGGAAGTGTTCGTGCAGATGATCGACATATTCGATGACGCGGCCCTCCTTGCTGCCGGAGACCGCGACGTAATCGATCATCGACAGGTGCTGCACATATTCGCAGAGCCCGACGCCGCCGGCATGCGGCCAGACCGGCAGGCCGAACTTGGCGGCGATCAGCAAAACAGAAAGGACCTCGTTCAGCCCGCCCATGCGGCAGGAATCGATCTGGACGATATCGATCGCGCCTTCGGCGATGAACTGCTTGAACATGATGCGGTTCTGGCACATCTCGCCGGTCGCGACCTTCACTGGCGCGATTGCCTGGCGGATCTTGCGATGGCCGGCGACGTCATCGGGGCTGGTGGGCTCCTCGATGAAGAAAGGCTTGGCAAAGGCGAGCGCCTTGACCCAGTCGATCGCCTGGCCGACGTCCCAGACCTGGTTGGCGTCGATCATCAGGTAGCGGTCGGGGCCGATCACCTCGCGGGCGATCCTGAGGCGGCGGATATCGTCTTCCAGATCGCGGCCGACCTTCATCTTGATATGGTTGAAGCCGGCGTCGATCGCCTCCTGGCAAAGGCGGCGCAGTTTCTCGTCCTCATAACCGAGCCATCCGGCCGAGGTCGTATAGCAGGAATAACCCTCTTTTTCGAGGGTGGCGATGCGTTCCGCCTTGCCCGCCTCCGCCCGCTTCAGGATCTCGATCGCTTCATCGCGCGTCAGCACGTCGGTGAGATAGCGGTAGTCGACGATATCGGCGATCTCTTCCGGCGACATCTCGGCAACGAGCCGCCAGACCGGTTTGCCGGCCTGCTTGGCCAGCAGATCCCAGACGGCATTGACGACGGCGCCGGTCGCCAGGTGAATGGCACCCTTTTCCGGGCCGATCCAGCGCAGCTGGCTGTCGCTGGTCAGATGCCGCCAGAATTTGCCGGGATGGGCAAGCACCTCGGAAAGCTCGGCGCCGACGACGAGGTGGCGCATTGCCTCGATCGCCATGCAGCAAATGTCGTTGCCGCGGCCGATGGTGAAGGTCAGGCCATGGCCGGCAAGATCAGGCGTATCCGTATCGAGAATGACATAAGCGGCCGAATAGTCCGGGTCGGGATTCATCGCATCGGACCCGTCCAGGCTTTGTGAGGTGGGAAAGCGGAGATCGAAGACGCGAAGGTCGGTGATGCGGGTCATGTTGTTCCTCCCGATTGCGATGGCGGGATCGGCCGGCAGCGTGCCGGCGTCCTCATCGGCGAACGTGCGTTGCGATTTTTCAGATTCGCTCCTCGCGCTTTCAGTCTTTGTTTTACGCATGTCGTCATCGCAAAACCGCTGCACGGTTTTGCGATGACGACATGCGCTCGGTCAGATCGTCCAGCCGCCGTCGATGGCGATCGCCTGGCCCGAAGTATAGGTCGCGCCGGCGAGATAGACGGCGAGATCGGCAATCTCTTCCGGCGAACCGAGCCGGCCCATCGGCTGGCGGGCGATGAAGGCGGCGCGGGCCGCATCGTAATCGCCGCCGGCGCGCATGCGGTCCTGCAGCGACGGGCTTTCCACCGTGCCCGGGCAGATGGCGTTGCAGCGAATGCCGTCGGCGACATAATCGGCGGCGACGGATTTGGTGAGCCCGATCACCGCCGCCTTGGTAACGCCGTAGGCGAAGCGGTTCGGGACGCCCTTGATGCTGGAGGCGACCGAGGCCATGTTGATGATCGCCCCATCCTTGCGCTCGAGCATGCCGGGCAGAACGGCGCGGATAGTGCGGATCATTGCCTTGACATTGAGATCGAAGGCGAATTCGAGATCGGCATCCTTCATCTCGAGGATCGAGCCGGCATGGACGAAGCCGGCGCAGTTGAACAGCACGTCGACGGCGCCGATCTCGGCGACGAGGGCCCTGACCGCATCCTCTTCGAGCACGTTCAGCTTGTGGGTCGAAACGCCGATTTCCGCAGCCAGCGTCGCCAGCGCCTCGGTGTTGATGTCGGTGGCGTGGACCTTGGCGCCGACCGCGGCAAAGGCTGCCGCCGTCGCCCGGCCGATGCCCTGGCCGGCGGCGGTAATGAGAACGGTCTTGCCGGAAAGTCTGTTTGTCATGTCACGGGCCTTTTCTGGAATTGTCTACGCGGGACTGTACATGCGGTCATATCTTGGCGAAGGCCGGGCTGAGATGGAATAGGTCCCCAGCTGGCCCCTGTCGTTTTCCCTCTTTGCGAGTTGCTGCCCGCCTGAGGCAGGGCACCATGCGGGCCGCCCGTCGTTTCCGTCGATCAGCTGTCTTCAGCAATAATTCGTCTGTTTATAGACAAACAGACGAATGGCCAAGGGTCAAGCGTGAAGTTTTGCCTTTCCGGTCGCGTTCTGCGTATATGCAGAATAATATTTACAGGAGGATGGAATGGAGCCCGACGAGTCAGACCGCTACCGCGCTCCCGCCCTCGACAAGGGCCTCGACATCCTGGAACTGCTTGCCGGCGTCGACAGCGGTCTTACCCAGGCGGAGATCGCCAAGCGGCTCGACCGCAGCCCCAACGAATTCTATCGCATGCTCGACCGGCTGGTGCGTCGCGGTTACGTCACCCGGCTGGACGGCGATCGCTATTCGCTGACGCTCAAGCTTTTCGGGCTTGCGCAGTTGCATGCGCCGGTGCGCCGGCTTGTCTCCTACGCCACACCGCTGATGCGCGATCTCGCCCAGCGCGCGCGTCAGGCAAATCACCTTGCCGTCTTCGATCGCGGCGCCGCCGTTGTCATCGCCCAGCAGGAGGCGCCGGATTATTGGGGATTCTCGATCCGGATCGGCGCCCATATCAGCCTGTTCGACACCGGTTCGGGGCATGTGCTGCTCGCCTTCCGCAGCGACGAGGAGCGGGAGATGATGATATCGGAACATGTGCGTAACCGCGCCGATATCGAACTCGGCGCCGAATTCTACGATCGCCTCGATCATATCCGCGAGCGCGGCTATGAGATGATGGCGAGCGCGCAGACCTCAGGAGTCTACAATCTGTCGGCGCCGGTTCTCGGGCCGGATCGGCGCTGCATTGCCGCGCTGACCTGTCCGTTCATCGCGCTCGTCAATGCGCCGTCCGCGCCCGATATCGCGCAGACGATCATGCTGGTGCAGAAGACCGCCGCCGAGCTCTCGCAGCTTGCCGGCGCCGACGTTGCCATCCCGGCCTGAGCTCCGGAATTTCTATTTGAACAATCCATTCACCAGAGATAGGTTGCCGCAGGCCAGCCTTGGAGGAAACCCGTGCTCATTGACACCCATCTGCATGTCATCGATCGGTCGGCGCTGCCCTATCCCTGGCTTTCCGGCACGCCTGCCCTTAACCAGGATTTTCTCTACGAGACCTATGCAGCCGAAGCGCGCCGCTGCGGCATCACCACGGCGCTGCATATGGAAGTCGATGTCGATCCGGCCGCCATGCAGGCCGAGACCGACCACATTGCCGATATCGCCCGAAAGCCCGGCAGCCTGATTGCCGGCGCCATCGTCTCCTGCCGGCCGGAGGATGAAGGCTTTGCCGCTTATCTCGAGCGGCAGAAGGCCGATCCCTTCGTCAAGGGATTTCGCCGTGTGCTGCATGTCGTGGCCGACGACGTCTCGGAGGGGGCGCTGTTTCGCGAAAACATCAGGCGCATCGGCGGCAGCGGCTTGACCTTCGACCTCTGCACATTGCCGCATCAGGCCGGACGCGTCGCTGCCCTCGTCGATCTTGCGCCGGATGTGCAGTTCGTGCTCGACCATTGCGGCGTGCCCGATATTCGTTCGGACGCCTTTCAGCCGTGGAAAGCCGGCATATTGGAGATCGCCAGGCGGCCGAACGTCATCTGCAAGGTTTCGGGCGTCGTCGCCTATGCCGATGCCGAGACGTGGACGGCGCAGACGCTGCGGCCCTATATCGAACATGTCATTGCAAGTTTCGGCTGGGACCGGGTGGTCTGGGGCAGCGACTGGCCCGTCTGCACGCTCGGCGGCGGCCTTTCCACCTGGGTCGCGGCGACCCATGCCGCGCTCTCCGGCAACAGCGGGGCGGAGCGTTCGAAGCTGCTCTTCGCCAATGCCCAACGGCTCTGGTCACTCTGACGCGCCTTCTGGGGCCGGTTCCGGCTGAGGGCGAAAAGACACTCTAAGCGGTTGAGGACAGCCATGGTGACGGCGCAACGGAAGAGGTCAGGCCAGTTTGCAACAATCAGTTCTTCGCGGCTTTGAAGACTCTAAACTTTGCAATCCAGCATCCACTGAACCCCGTACCTATCCGTGAGCTTGCCATAGTAGCTCCCCCACGGCTGAATCGCGAGGGGTGTCGTCACCTTGCCGCCGGCCGCCAGCTTCGCAAACAGGTCGTCAGTCCGACCACGATCGTCCATGATTAGAATATGCGCCGAGCCTCTCATCGGCTCGGCGTCGGGATTGTCCGAGGCGAAGAACAGAATTCCTGGTCCCTCGAAACGGGCATGCATCACCTTACCCTTCATCCCCTCGCTGGCGAGTGGAATGCCGTGATCTCCGTGGCGCATCAACATGGTTACCCGACCAAGGCCGCATTCCGTATAGAAGGTGAGCGCCGCATCACACTGCGTGGTGAAGAAGAGATAGTTGGCCAGTTGCATCGCTTAAATTCCCAATGCCGGGCCTGCTGGCCCGGCTTTTCTGAATGTCCACCGTGGTTACGCAGCCGACCCGGTGATGGCGCCTATAAGGTCGTTATTGTCGTAGCTGCGGCCAGCAATCCCCCAAGCTCCGTCAGGGGCATAGACGATGTTCGACCAAATATGTTCGCGTCGGAGCCGCCCGCCTGCGGCTCGTTCGACCACATCGGTTGCTTTCTCGATAAAGGTCCGCTTGGCTTCCGGCGTCGCCAGTGCGATCTCTGGCAGTTTCAGTTCGACGAACGCCGCTTCTGCTGGTTTCCCGGCCACGAGAACGTGCTCTTTGGGAAGGACGTGTATCGAGCCGACAACATTCGAAGTCATGAACGCATTTCCCTCGAGGCCGGAGACCTCAAGGACGGCCTCCGTCAGCCCCGCAAAGGTCTCCGCCTGCGCGGCAGGCGATAGCAGGCCTTCCGGTATGGTTAAGGTGATGGGCATGGTCTCTCCTTGTTTTGGACATGTCCGGGTGCGATATGTACCGAACGCTCTCTATTTATAGAGAGTGAAAACTCTCTAAGCAAGGCAAAAAGAGTGACTGCTCTTTATGAGGTTACATGCGCTACACCGCTGAACATAAGAAGCGTACCCAGGCGAAAGTCATCGCCGCTGCCGGGCAGATATTTCGTAAGGAAGGATATGGCGGCGCGGGCATCGACGCGCTGACAAAAGCGGCAGGAGTGACGAACGGTGCCTTCTACGGGCACTTTCGATCCAAGAGCGAGGCCTTCCGAATTGCCGTCCTTACCGGGCTGGAAGAATTGCGGCTGGGAATATCGGCCCTTAAGGCCGAACACCAACAGGGCTGGTTGAAAAGCTTCGTCACCTATTATTTGGGATACAAGCGGACATGCGATCTCGGTGAAAGTTGCGCGTTGCCAAGCTTGTCGGCCGACGTCATGCGCACCGACAACGAAACCCGCGATGCCTATACCGAAGAATTGCAGCGGCTCATCGCGGAAATCGCCGCTGGCCTGCCGGAAGGTGCGCCAGGTGATCGTGAAGGCCCTTCGCGGGAAGATCGGGCCATTCTATTGCTCGCCCTGCTTACCGGGGGTGTCACTCTCGCCCGGGCTGTATCGGATCCTGCTCTATCCGAGAAAATCGCCGGGCTTGTGACGACGGAAGCGCTACGCCGGGGGAGACCGGAAGCGTAAGGCAGCATTCCTATCAATTGGCGATTCGCCAAGCGGCCAACCGGGTCAGGAGCTTAACGTGTCATTACGTCCCCCAGCCGGAACAAACCCCTTCTGCCTCTACTCCGGTAGACCTACGGCCCGCAGCGCGTCCCCAAGGCATTTCGCCAGCGCCGGTGCGCGGTCGACGCCGGCGAACTGGCGGCCGAAACGAAACGTCGGATACAGCTCGAGGACCCGCGCGGCAGCCGCCCTCGGTTCCTCCAGCCGGCCGAGTTTGGCGAGCGCGGCGGCCAATTGCACATGCGTGACGCTGTGTGCGGGATTGGCTTGAACAGACCGGCAGGCAGCGCGACAGGCTTCATCATGGCAAATGCGTCTGGCACGTCGGCGGGAAGACGATCCGCGCGACGCCGGGCACCTTTCTGTCCACCAAAGTCAGCGACAAGCCGGCGCGCGTGCTGATGACTGTTTCTCCACCTGAGCACGAACATTACTTCGAAGAGCTTGGCAGCTCGCTGCCCGCGGGGCTCCGGATCTGATGGCGCTTGCCGACCTTAGAGCCACTACGGCAACAGGATCGTAAACGCGATCGGCAGTTTTGCTGGCGCAGCGCCCGCCATCGCCTGCTGCGGCGGCGTTACTGTCAGATCGCATCGGTTTAAACATATTAATTCAAAATATTACAGCGGCTCTTGTGCAGCCTGTCAGAGCCCACGGCACTCTAATTCCGCGAACATGACGGTCGCCATCTATGATAGTTCTCCCGCCCGCGGGTGATGCTCATCCCAAAATCAGGTGATGTATCATCTAAAAGTACTACTTTGGCATGCTTTTTGCTCCTGATAATATGAAGCAAGGTGATGTTTCGGTTTGGGACGACTTAAATCCGGGCGATTGCTAGCTTTGTGTAACTCAGGTAAAAGTTGTCAGACACGGATATGGCGAATAACCTCGTCTTCGTGTCCTCAGGAGGGAAAACAAAATGAAAGAAGAACCGCATGCAGTGGATGTTCATGTCGGGAAGACCATCCGCATACAGCGTCTGCTGCGCAAAGTTTCGCAGACCGAATTGGGCGATCGCGTCGGCGTCACATTCCAACAGATCCAAAAATACGAAAAAGGCTCCAACCGCGTTTCCGCCAGCATGCTGGTTGAAATCGCCGGCGCGCTGAAGGTCGATGTCAGGACGTTCTTCGACGACCTGTCCACTCCTGATACGGCCAACGACAACCCCGCTCCCAGCGAGGAATTCGTTATTTCGCGCGAGGGCGTCCTTCTCAACGCCGCGTTCTTCTCGATCAAGAACGAAGCGCTTCGCAAGAAGATCCTGAAGCTCGTCCAGGCAATCGCCCACACCGAACAGATGGACAGTGAAGCGGCCGAATAGGCCGGTTCTCCCTCACGCGATCCCACCGGACCGCATGAAGGTCAATGGCGATCGATCAGGATCAGATTCTCGCTGGCGTCCTTCATTGCGATCTTGGCCTTGCTGCCGAGCAGTTTTTCGAGGTTGACGTCTAGCTCCCTGTCCGGATCTATGCCGTCCCAATCGATGACGACCTGCAGCAGCGCCATGTTCGTCAGGTGCATCAGGTTGCGCAGCTGAAGCTTTTCAGCCTCCTCCTTGGCTGCCGACAGCAGCCGGAAGATCCTTGCGTATTCACTGCCTGTACCTTCGGTATGTTGTTCAAACATTGTTCCCGCCCCTTTGGCCGTGAGGCCTCAGATTCCATCACCACTGCATCTTTTCGCCGTGACCGTTATACAAGCGTTACAGCAGTCGCATTGCGCGTGACTTCGGCGTGCAAAAGCTCCCAGTGAGAGGTCGCGGCAAAGTGCCAGTCACGGTTGACGGGCATGAATTCGTCCCTGCGCAGCCATTCCAGCACCAGCCGCGCGTCGTCCCGCTTGCGTTCGACCCGGTTCTTGCGCAGGGCGGCCAGCACAAGGTCGCGGCGCGGCTTGCGGAAATGGCATTCGTCCACCACCCTGGCATAGGTGCGCTCGGAGAAATGCAGGAAGCGACCGGAGAGCAGCAGTTTCTTGCGCTCACCCGACGAAATCTCTCCGCCGGCATGAAGGGCGTTGATCGTCGGCTCGAAATCGACCCAGGGCACCGAAAGCGGCAGCCAGCCGAGCGCCTGCGGCGCATGCACCAGCGCCACCGCCTCGTCGTCGAGCAGCCGCCCGGACTGGTAATCTTCGAAGATCGAGCCGAGCCCGACCATGCCGAAAGGAGCGCATTCGGCGGCCCGCAAGGCGCCCATGCTGGCGCCACCGGCAACGGCGACATCCTGTTCCAGCGCGTAGAGAATTTCCTTGTGCCAGACCGACGGCAGATCGCCGAAATAGCCGTCGACGAGGCCGATTGCGGTGGCGCCGTCCTCGACCGCTTTGAGAATGTCGCCGCAGGCGGCAGGCGGCCGGAAATCGATGCAGGGTGACATGTTTCTCGCTGCGGCAAGACCGCCACCAAGGCTCGGACCGACGAACAGAACCTTCATGATTGGGCCGCCCTCATGGTGTTGACGGCGCGCAGGCCGAGCTGGATGTACTGACCTGATATATCGACCTCGAGGCCCGGGACGATCACTCTGACGACGGAGACCGGCAGAGCCTGGTGGTGCGGGAACGGCACGACGACGATCTGCTCGACGCCGGTCGCCGTCAGACGGTCGGCAATATGGCCGATGGTCTCCTGGATGGTTGCGGGACGGCGATGGCGCGGCTGGAAGGCGCGCATTCGGCCGCCGCCCTCGCAGAGTTCGACCACCTGCTGCATCGCCGCACTCTTGTCGAGCCGCTGATAGATGCGCGGCGAGAAATCATCGCGGCTGCCGGCGATCGCCGTCAGCCGGCTCTGCGCCGCCTCGGTGATGGCGCGCAGCGCGGCACGCACCGGGTCGGGGTGGCAGCCGCAGCCGCCGCAGACATGAGCCCAGCGCGCATCAACGCGGTCGGACAGATTGCCCGGCATGATGACGGCCAGAAACGCGGGAACACCGATATCCGTGGTCATGTCGAGCAGCAGCAGCCGCATTCCGGCGCGCGAAATCCGGTCGGTCATGACATCGATGACCGCATCGCCGAAGGAGGCGGGGTCGATGCGGCTCTCTCTGAGGCGCTGCGGCGATTTCAGCTGGGTCAAGGCCCACGCGTCGCGCTCCACCAGCTCGCAAAGCCCGTGCAGGACGGCCTCGGACGGCGTGTTGCCGGAGGCGAGCCCGTCGCTCGACTGCTCGAAGCCCGACGGCCGCTCGCCGCGATGGTCGAGGCCGACGAGCCACCAGGGGACGAAGACGCTGCTGCCGGAGAGGATGTCGAGGCCGGAGCACCAGGGGATGGGGCCGTCGCCGATGTCATCGGGCGCGCAGCGCGCAACATTGTCGAGATCGATCATGGCGGCGCCTTCCGCCCGCAGGCTGTCGACGGTCGCCCGTGTCAGGTCGGCTGGCGCAATTTCCGCAATCCGCGTCTCGATCGCCTCCATCGCGGCCGATGCCATGGCTGCATCATTGTCGATGCCTTTGCCCTGGAAGACCGAAAGCGTATGGCTGTTCGGCCTCGTCGCGAAGGCGACGGGGATGTTCAGCACGTCGAGGGCGGTCAGCAGTCCGACGCGCGTAATGCCGAATTCGCGCAGATGCGGCCTGATGGCGGCCAATGTCTGCACCGGAGTGACCGCGCGGTCATGATAGTCGCTGACGCCGGCCGATGATCGTTCGAGGTCATCGGCGAGCGTTTCAAGGTCGGCGAAGGCGGGCATACCGATCTTGTCCCTATCGGAACCTCAGCGCATGCGTCAGGCTTTCAAGCGCGTTGGCGGAAACGTTTAGTTGGTCCTGCTTCAGGGCAGCTTTGGCGGCTGTGGAAAGGCGCAGGGACTGTGTCTGAGGGTTGGTTTCAGCGTTCGTCTGCATGTTCATCTCCAATTGGCTGGACAGCGCGTTGCTGCCGTTAACCATCGAAGAGGAACATTGTCCGCGTCATTTAAGCGTTACAGGCTTCGTTAAAAAGCCGTGCAACTAAGGCAGACCGGCCAATTGCAGGCCTTTTATCAACGGTTCCGTAAAGGCGGGATCGCGATCGGGGACGAAATGACGAATATCTTCACTGCGGAAATCGGGGAAGTTTTCGAGCACCACGCGGGCGTAATTACCCGCTTTCCCGCTTTCGCCTGCCATGGCATGGGAGGCGGCGAGCAGGCGAGCAGTCGCCTGTTTTGTCTTTACCGGCTCCAGCGCCTTGATTGCCTTTTCATATTCTTCGCGCATGAAGTGGATGCCGCCGAGGTTCCAGTAATAATAGTCCGGCGGCAACGGGTTGAGCTTGAAGGCCGCGCGGCTGAGCTCCAGTGCGCGATCGAAATCGCCGTCATGGGAAAGGGCATCGGCATAATCGGCGAGGATGTCGGCATCGTTGGGATTGAGATCCTGCGCCTGCTGGAAATATTCCAGGCTCTCGTCGAAACGGCGGCGATAGAGCGCCACGAAGCCGAGCTCGCGGAACGCCCGGCCGCTGTTCGGGTCGGACTGCTGGGCGAGCCGCGCGGCCCCGTTCGCCTCGTCGAGCAGGTCGGTGTCCTGCATGCCGCGGATCAGCCATTCCATACCGAGCGCGCGCGACATGCCGGCATGGGCGGCCGAGAAATGCTCATAACGATTGAGCGAGGATTTGAACCATTTGCGCGCCTGGCGCAGATGCTGCAGATCGGTCTGGGCGATCAGCCGCTTGCCTTCGAGATAGAGACGGTAGGCCGATGGCGGCGCGTCGCCGATCGGCATCGCCAGTTCGTGGCGCTCGATCGTGTCGGCAAGCGAGGAAACGATCCGCCGTGTCAGATGCGCAAAGGATTCACTGATCTTTTGCATGACCAGCGGCAGTTCTAATGCCCAGATCACCTCCGACGTCGTCGTCCGCGTCAGCCGGCAGGTCGCGTAGACATCCTCGTCGCGGCCCTGGATGGTGACGTAGACCGCGTAATCGAAGCTGAGGTCGAGCGGGCCGGGGACGGCGCGCGCCGGATCGACCGCGCGGCTGAGAATCTCGAGGCTCGTATGGGCTGCGATCACCTTGAAGCCGCGCTGCTGGCTGAGGCCGATGGTGACGTCTTCGAGAAGCGCCCGGCCGACGCGCTCCATCAGCGGATCGGTAAAAATACTTTCAGGCGGCAGGATGATGATCCGCGGCTCGCCGAGCGGACCGGCAAAGCCGCCGAGCGCGGAAGAAGGGCGCTCGACTGCAGCCTGTGCCGCCGAGGCCAGGCCGAGCTCACGGGCAAGCGCGGTGGTGCTTTCCTCCGGCTCGGTGTCGAAGTCGTCCCTCAGCTGGCTCTTGCACTTCAGATAGGCCTGACGGGCCGCGGCCGGATCGTTCATCCCGACATAGAGGCGCATCAAAGCGCGATAGGCGGTCTCGCTGGCGGGGTCGAGTTCCAGCAGCCGCCGGGCAAAGGCGACTTGCTCTTCGTCCGATCTGCCTTCAGCGCTCTCGACCAGACGGGTGAGATGGGCGGCGCGCAATTCGTCGACACGTTGGCGCTCGAAGGTCAGCCAGTCCTCGGCCCCCTGCGTCGGCGACTTTGCGCCTTCGAGCAGCTCGCCGTTCAGGATGCCGATGTCTTCCGCTGCGAGCGGCCCCTTCTGCTTCAGCAAATGAACGTCGACCTCCCAGCCATCGGCAAGCCCGATATGGGTTCGGGTCGCTGCCAGCAGCGGCGGGAGGCCGGCGGGAATGCTCTGCTCGATGCGCGCCAGGAGCTGGCGCAGGCTGCCTGCGCGCTTTTCCGGCAGCTCCGATTGCCAGAGCTGACGTCTGACGGTCTCGCGGTCGAGTTCGCGATCGGCTTCGGCGGCGAGCATGGCGAGGAGAAAATAAGACTTCTCCGGCAAGGAGAGTTCCTTCCCCGCTGCCAGCAGTCGCGGCCTTCCGAGCAGGCAGAGCCTGTTCGTCGGCATCTGTCCGGATGTCCGTAGCATCCCGCTCCTCACCCCTGAAAGCCAAGCGCGCATGCGCACCCGCGGCCCGGTACATGTTAGAGCTATATGCGGCCCGCGCATAGCGGCATTGCCATCGAAAAACGAATTTTTCGTCGAATATTTGTATTTTTTCGCGTCGGCGGACAGGAAATGCTTGCCAACACTTTGCAGGCGACGCGAATTGCCTTCCGTTATTTCAGCCGGGCGAGCCTCGATGGCGGGCAATTCAGCAAGCACAGCCGAGGGTTCACAGCGCTGATGCGACCCGTTTGGCGCGAGTTTCCGCTGCGGTTGCGGCCTCGACGAAATCGAGGCCGATATCCAGCACCGGCGCGCTGTGCGTCAGCCAGCCGACGGAAATCAGGTCGACACCCGAGGCCGCGATTGCCGCGGCCGTTGCCGGCGTCACCCTGCCGGATGCCTCCGTGATGGCCCGGCCGGCGACGATGGCGACCGCCTCGCGCAGCTGATCCGGCGTCATATTGTCGAGCAGGACGGCATCGACGCCTGTTTCCATCGCTTCATGCAACTGATCGAGCCTGTCCACTTCGACCTCGACCTTGACCAGATGGCCAACGCCGGCCCGGGCCCGGCGGATAGCCTCGGCAACGCCGCCGGCGATCGCCACGTGATTGTCCTTGATCAGCACTGCGTCATAAAGTGCGAAACGGTGGTTCATGCCGCCGCCGGCTCGCACCGCATATTTCTCCAGCGCCCTCAACCCCGGCGTCGTCTTGCGGGTGCAGGCGACAGAAGCTTTGCTGCCGCTGATGGCGGCGGCAATCTCGGCCGTCACCGTGGCGATGCCGGAGAGATGGCCGAGGAAATTCAGCGCGGTGCGCTCGGCGGTGAGCAGGCCGCGCGACGGTCCCTCGATGGCGGCGATCACATCGCCTGCTTTGACCGCATCGCCATCGTCGATGTGGCGTCGCATGGCGATCTCGGGATCGACGAGGGTGAAGGCGAGCTCCGCCGCGTCGAGACCGGCGATCACGCCCGGCTGACGGGCGGCCATCACCACTGTCGAGCGATGCTCCCGGGGGATGACCGCTGCCGAGGTGATATCGCCGGCAAGGCCGAGATCCTCGAGCAATGCCGCCCGCACCAGCGGCTCGACGATCAGGCGCGGAAGGGGAACGAGGCTCATTTCAGGCACTCCTGGCAAGGGCATAGGGCGGTGTTGCGCGGGCGATCTCCAGCGCCCGGGACAGGCGCATCCGCCGGCGCTGCGCATCGGCGAGCTTCAGCGGAAAATCGGTGCGGGCATGGGCGCCGCGCGATTCCAGCCGCAGACCGGCAAAGACCGCGATCAAAAGCGCGACGATGGCCGGATCGGCGGCAGGGCCGTCACTTTCGGCAAGCGGCAGCAGAGCGGCGGTCGCGTCCTGCACGGCACCCCCATTGCGCAGCACGCCGAGTTGGCGCGAGACGATCGGCCGGACAAGCGATGCGTCGGCCGGAGCCGGCAGCCTTTCGGATTGGCAGGGACTGCCGGTGCGTGCCGACATGCCCGCTATGTCGCGCGCCGCCCGCATGCCCATCACCGCCGCTTCGAGCAGCGAATTGCTGGCCAGCCGGTTTGCGCCGTGCAGGCCGGTCGATGCCGCCTCCCCGGCAACCCAGAGGCCGGCAACGGAGCTGCGGCCATTGGCATCGGTCGCGACGCCGCCCATGTGGTAGTGAACGGCCGGGCGCACCGGAACGAGCTCCTTCGCCGGATCGATGCCGGCCTCGCCGCAAAGCGCTGCGATGACGGGGAAGCGGGCTGCAAACCGGCTGCCGAGCGCGTCGCGGGCATCGAGGAAGACCCTGCCGCCGCGGCCGATCTCGGCGCTGATGGCGCGCGCTACCACATCGCGCGGCGCAAGCTCCGCGCCCGGGATGCGGGCCATGAACCGTTCGCCGCGTTCGTTGACGAGCAGGGCCCCCTCGCCACGCACCGCTTCGCTGACCAGTGCTAGGGGTCTACGGCGGGAATCGAGCGCCGTCGGATGGAACTGGACGAATTCCATGTCGGCAAGATCGGCACCTGCCCGTGCCGCGAGCGCAATCCCCTGGCCGAAATTGCCGATCGGATTGGTGGTCGCATCATAAAGGCCGCCGATACCGCCGGTGGCGAGCACCACCTTCGCGGTCGGCAGAATGGCGGGCCCATTCGCGGTCGCGCAGAGCAGGCCGGCGACCTCCTCGCCATCCATCAGAATCCGCCGCGCTTCGAAGCCTTCGAGTACTGATATGGCGGGCGTCTGCGCCACGGCTCGCACCAATGCGGCAATGATTGCCGCCCCCGAGCCGTCGCCTTCGGCATGGACGATGCGACGGCGGCTATGCGCCGCTTCCAATCCGAGCGAGAATTCTCCCGCCGCATTGCGGTCGAAACGCACGCCGGCCTGTTCCAGCGCGGCGATTGCTGCCGGTGCCTCGGCAATGATGCCGGCGGCGACGGTCCGGTCGCAGAGCCCGTCGCCGGCCGCAAGCGTATCGGAAAGATGCAGCCCCGCGCTGTCGTCGCCGCCGATGCTGGCGGCAATGCCGCCCTGCGCCCAGGCGCTTGAGGTTTGTGTGCCGAGGGCGGCGCGGGTGACGATGACGGAGGGTTCCGGCGCCAGCGTCAGTGCCGTCATCAACCCGGCCAGGCCGCTGCCGACGATGACGGTGCGCCCGGCAAGATGATCGAGACGTTCGCTCATATCGCCAGCATCCTTTCGACGGCGCGCCGCGCTGCTGCGGCGATTGCCGGATCGACCGTCACTTCATGGCGGTTCTCCTCAAGTGCGGCGCGGATATTGGCGAGCGTGATCCGCTTCATGTGCGGGCAAAGATTGCAGGGCCGAATGAACTCGACGTCCGGATGGTGCACGGCGACATTGTCGCTCATCGAGCATTCGGTCAGCAGCACGACCCGCGCCGGCTTCCGGCTGCCGACATAGTCCGACATCACGGCGGTGGAGCCGGCGAAATCGGCCTCGGCCACCACCTCGGGCGGGCATTCGGGATGGGCGAGCACCTTTACGCCGGGGTGGTTTTCGCGCAGCTGGCGGACATCGTCGGCGGTGAAAAGTTCGTGCACCTCGCAATGCCCATGCCAGGCGATGATCTCGACATCGGTTTCGCGGGCAACATTGCGCGCCAGATATTCGTCCGGGATCATCAGCACTTTCGGTACCCCGAGCGATTCCACCACCTGTTTGGCGTTGCCGGAGGTGCAGCAGATGTCGGAGGCGGCCTTCACCGCGGCCGAGGTATTGACATAGGTGACGACCGGCACGTCGGGATGGGCCTGGCGCAGCAGCGCGATATCCTCCGGCGTGATCGAATCCGCCAGCGAGCAGCCGGCGCCGAGATCCGGGATCAGCACGGTTTTCTCGGGATTCAGCAGCTTGGCGGTTTCGGCCATGAAGTGCACGCCGGCGAGCACGATCACGTCGGCATCGACCTCGATCGCCTTACGAGCGAGCGCCAGGCTGTCGCCGACGATATCGGCGACACCGTGGAAGATCTCCGGCGTCTGGTAATTATGCGCGAGAATGACGGCGTTGCGGCGGCGCTTTAGGTCGAGAATGGCGTCGACGTCGTTCTCGAACGCCATCCATTCGGCTTTGGGAATGACGCGGCTGACGCGCTCATAGAGCGAGGATGCGGAAACAGGATGATTCATGCCGGCTCCTAATTATGCTCCATCTGAGCATATCATGGACAAAGACATATTCTCATTCTGAGCATATGTCAATTGCGGGAGAGCGGTAATTTCGTTCCGGCCAGTGCCCGTTCCTCGAGCACGGTGTGGCGGAAGCGGAAAAGCTTGGCCGGCCGGCCGCCGGTTTCGCTTTCGGTACCGCCGGTTTCCTCGACCAGTTCCTGCTGCTCGATCAGCCGGCGGAAATTCTGCTTGTGCAAAGTCAGCCCGGCGAGCGCCTCGATGGCGCGCTGCAGTTGCAGAAGCGTAAAACTCTCCGGCATCAGCTCGAAGACGACGGGGCGATATTTGATCTTGGCGCGCAGCCGGGCGATGCCGGTCGCCAGGATCCGGCGGTGATCGGCAAACATCGCCCGGCCGAGATTGGCCTCGGCGGCGCATCCGGCCTCAGTGACGAGTCCCGCCTCGTAAAGCAGTTCGTAGCGCTGCAGCGCCAGATCCTCGTTCCAGCCGCCGCCGTCGAGGCCGAAGGTGAAATCCGCCCGGCGATGGCGATGGTCGCGCCTGGCCGGATCGGCATCGGCCCAGGCCTTCAGGCGCGCCATGATCTCATCGAGCACGACCGGGCGGCCCTGCCGGTGGTCTTCCCAGGGGAAATATTCGTACCAGCCGTGCCAGCCCGGCCGGCCGGCGCCCGACTGCTCGTTGACAAGGCCGAGATAGCTGATGGAGATCGTCCGCCCGCCGGGGATGTCGTTGTTCCGGTCGCGGTCGGCGAAAGTATAGAGCTGTTCGAGATAGCCGACGGGGTGCTCCGTCTGCTCCTGCACCCATTCCCGCAGGCCCGATTGCAGGGTGCGATGGCCCATTTCGAACGGGCCGGACGGCAGAGCATTGCCGGAACGGATGGTCATCACACGCGGCTCGTCCCCCGTCACCGCGACGAGCACCGCAATCAATTCCGCATGCGCAAAGCCGATCGTCACAGGGGATCGAATACTCCGTTCTCGTTGGGTCGAACGGATCATTCCTGACACAGGGCGGGACGGAAGCCAACGGCAGGTTCCCCCTTCTCCCCAGCGCCCTCAACTATTCCCCGTCTCACTTCTCAACTGCTGCAGGAAAACCTTCAGTTCCGCCTCGTCGATACCAACGTTGTGGCGCTTTTCCGGATAGGCGCCGGTTTTGACATCCTCGGCGAATTCGCTGAAGGCGGCGATGCGTTCGCGCTGCAGCCGGTCGTGTTCGGCGGCGAAGTTGCGGTAGACCTTGGCGTGTCGGGGATAGTGGTCGCGATTGGCGCCGAGCACGTCGTCGGCGAAGAGATATTGGGCGTCGCAGCCGCTGCCGGCCCCCATGGAAATCATCAGCATCGAGGTGTTGCCGCTGATGGCGGCAGCGACATCGCCAGGCACGACTTCGATTTCGGCGGCGAAGGCGCCGGCCTCTTCCAGCGCTTTGGTCTGCCGCCAGATCTCGGCCGCACTGGCCGCCGTCTTGCCGACGGCGCGGAAACCGCCTGTCCAGGTCGCCTTGGACGGGATCAGCCCGAGATGGCCGCAGACGGGGATGCCCTCCTCGCGCATGCGCCGGATCGTCTGCAGGCTGGCGGCGCAATAGACCGCATCGCCGCCGGCTTTCAGCGCCGCAAAAGCGGCACGGAGATAGTCCTCGGCCGAGACGTGGTCGCCATATTCGAGGCCCGGAATGGCAAAGGGCGTCGGGGCGATCTCGCGAAAGACCGGGCCGAGCAGCGCGGGCGGCACGGAGACGATATCGATGCCCGCCTTTTCCGCCGCTTCCGCCTCCTCCAGCGAGGTGATGCGCAGCATGGTGAGCTGGCGCTTGCCCTTTTCCGCAAGCAGATCGGCGACGGTCGCGCGTCTATGTTTCTTCATCGTCAATTCCTCTGAAAATATCGGGTGAAAATATCGGGTGGCTCAGGCGGCCAGCAGGGATTTCAGTTTGATGTCGCTGGCTGCGAGCGCGGCCGGATCCGGATGGGCGCCGGCGGCGATCAGCATTTCGGCGAGGCGGATGTCGCGCGCCACTGCATTGCCGGGGCCGATGCCGCTGGCGGCGATCAATCGTCCGTCGGCATCGAGATGGAACAGGATGAAGGCGCCAGCCCCGAGGTCGCGGCGCTGATGCGTGGCGGCGCCTTCGGGAAGGCCTGCTATCTGCAGCGTCATGTCGTATTGATCCGACCAGAACCACGGCACGGATGAAACGGCTTCATCGCGGCCGAGCATGTTGGCCGCGGCCAATGTGCCCTGTTCCTGGGCGTTGCGCCAGGATTCGAGCCGCACCCGCCGGCCGCCATAGATCGACAGCGGGAAGGAGCAGCAGTCGCCGGCGGCAAAAACGTCAGACGCTGAGGTCTGGAGATATGTATCGACGGCAATGCCGTTTTCGATTGCGAGCCCGGCCTTTTCGGCGATCTCGACATTCGGCCGGGCGCCGATGCCGACCAGGGCGAGGTCGGCTTCGATGACCTCGCCGGTCGACAATCTGATCACGGCCTTTCCGCCTTCCTCGGTCAGCGCCTCGATCGAGACGCCGCAGCGGATCTCGACACCCTCAGCGCGGTGGCGTTCGGTGAGAAGATGGGCGATCTCCTCCGGCACGCCGCGCTTCAGCACCCGTTCCAACCCCTCGATCACGGTGACCTCGGCGCCGAGCAGGCGTGCGGTCGCGGCAAGTTCCAGCCCAATGAAACCGCCGCCGATGATGGCGATATGCCGCCCCGGTTTCATCACACCGCGCAGCGCCGCCGCATCGTGATGCGTCCTCAACGAACGGATATGCGGGCTATTCTCGGGCGCGCCGGGAAAGGATCGGGCGCTTGCCCCCGTCGCCAGCAGAAGCTTGTCATAGGAAAGCATCGTGCCGTCGGAAAGCGTGACGGTCCTGGATGTTGTGTCGAAATCCCCGGCTTCCACGCCGGTCCGCAGCCGGATGTTGCTTTCGGCGTATTTTTCCGCTGCGGCGATGAATTTCGGATCGCTGGTGTCGGCGATGCCGGCCTTTGAAAGCGGCGGCCGCTCATAGGGATGAAGGAGTTCGGCGCCGACCAGCGTTATGTCGCCGTCAAAACCCTTTTCCCGCAGCGCGAAGGCGGCGCGGGCACCGCATTCGCCCGCACCCAGTATGACGAAATGATCCACAACAACCTCCCTTACAACGAGATGAAGACGGTGTCGCCTTCGACCTTGACCGGATAGGTTTTGAGATTGACGCAGACCGGGGCGCCCTTGGCCTCGCCGGTCTTGTAGTCGAAGCGGCCGTTATGTTTCGGACATTCGATGATCTCATCCATGACGAGCCCATCGGCGAGGTGGATATGTTCGTGCGTGCAGAGCCCGTCGGTGGCGAAGAACTCGTCGTCGGGGCTGCGGTAGACCGCAAAGGTGCGCCCGCCATGATCGAAGCGGATGACATCCTCCTCATCAATCTCGTCCTTGCCGCAGACTTCGATCCAGTTTCCGCTCATCTTTGTCCTCCTCGATTTTCGATTATTGCGCCGCCGGCGCCAGTTCGTTGTGGAATTCCTCGCGATAGGGCCGCGCGGTCGCCGGCAGTTCGCGCCTCAGGAAATAATCCTCGTTGCGCAGTTGGCGCAGGAAGGCCGGGATCATCTCGCGATAGCCCGACCAGATCGACGGGTTCGGCGCCGGGAGGTCGTGCTTGATCATTGCATGCAGCTTCGGCAGCGCGTGGTAGGGCACCATCGGGAACATGTGATGTTCGACGTGGTAGTTCATGTTCCAGTAGATGAAGCGGCTGATCGGGTTCATATAGACCGTGCGGCTGTTCAGCCGATGGTCGATCACATTGTCGGCAAGCCCACCGTGCTGCAGCAGTCCCGTCAGCACATGGTGCCAGGCGCCGTAGAGCCGCGGCAGGCCGATCAGCATCAGTGGCAGGATCGAACCCATGGCGATCGCGGCGGCGATCGTGGCGACATAGATCGCCAGCCAGATGCGGGCGATGCGGATTGCCTTCGGCTGCTCCATCTCCGGAATGAAGGTCCTTTCCGCCGCGCCGATAAAGCCGGCGGCATTGCGCAGCATGTCGATCATCGCGTGCCAGACATCGAGGATGCCGAAGAAATTGAGGACCAGCCGCAAGAGATCCGGCGGCCGCATGACGGCGATCTCGGGATCGCGGCCGACGATGACGGTATCGGTGTGGTGGCGTGTGTGGCTCCAGCGCCAGGTCACCGGATTGCGCATGATCATGAAACAGGCGATCTGATAGACGGCATCGTTCATCCAGCGCGTCTTGAAGGCGGTGCCGTGGCCGCATTCGTGCCAGCGGCTGTCGGAGGCCGAGCCATAGAGCACGCCATAGGCGAGGAAGAAGGGCACGGCGATCCACGAGCCCCAGAAATAGATGCCGAGCCCGGCAAGGACCAACATGCTGCCGAGCCAGATGACCGTGTCACGGATTGCCGGCGCGTCCGAGCGTTGCATCAGCGCCTTCATCTCGCTGCGCGGAATATCGGTGTGGTACCATTGCGCTGCCGCCAGTCCCGTCTCGACGGCGGTGCGGCCGCTTTCGCCGAGCAGGTTGTAGTCACGCTTCTTGGTCTCGGTCGCCATTATCCGCCTCCCTGATGCTGTTGCCGGGAGAATAGGTTGACTTCGGAGGAGGCTCAATGCAGGCTTGAGGTAATCTATCAAAAGCCATCACGAACGGCTCGCATCCATGAGCGAATCCATCAGGAACACCATGCGCCGCCCCACCATCTCCGACCTTGCCCGCGCCGCCGGGGTCAGTGTCGCCACCGTCGACCGGGTTCTCAACGCCCGCCACCGCGTGCGGGAGGAAACAGCGCGGCGGGTCTATGATGCGGCGCAGGAGATCGGCTATCATGCCGTCGGCCTCATCCGGCAGCGCGTCTTCGAGGATCTACCGCAATACAGGCTCGCTTTCCTGCTACAGAAGCCGACGCAGGCTTTTTACCAGAGCTTCGCCCGTGAGATCGAGGCGGCGGCGCGCGCCGTCACCACAGCCCGCCTTCAGATCCAGATCGAATACCCCTCCTCGGCGACCCCCGCCGCCATCGTCGAAAAGATCAAGCTGCTAGGCGCCCGCAACCAGGCTGTCGCCGTCGTCGGCCCGGACTATCCGGCTGTGACGACGGCGGTGGAGGAGTTGAAGGACCGCGGCATTCCCGTGTTCTCGCTGCTTTCCGATCTCGCCACGGGCGTGCGTGACGCCTATGTCGGCGTCAACAACCGCAAAGCCGGGCGCACAGCCGCCTGGACGATCGCGCGAACGGCGAAGAAGCCCGGCAAGGTCGCCTGTTTCGTCGGCAGCCATCGTTTCCACGGCCATGAACTGCGGGAAATCGGCTTCCGCTCCTATTTCCGCGAGAATGCGCCGGAGTTCGATGTCGTCGATACGCTGATCAATCTGGAGACCGCCGAAATCACCCATGAGGCGACGCTGACGCTGCTGCAGAAACATCCCGATCTCGTCGGTCTCTATGTCTGCGGCGGCGGCATGGAGGGGGCGATTTCCGCCTTCCGGGAAGAGAATGTCGACGGCCGGATCGTGCTTGTCGTCAACGAGCTGACGCCGGAGAGCAAAGCGGGTCTTGCCGACGATATCGTCACTATGGTGGTCGCCACTCCGCTGCCGGCTCTCTGCAAGGAGCTTTTATCGCTGATGCTCGGTGCGATCGAGAACGGTGAGGCCGCGGTTCCCGGCCAATCCTTCCTGCCTTTTGATATCTATATCTCCGAGAATATCTGAGGCCAGAGAACATCCGGGAAATGATGGAATTCTATCATTCCGGCTGACATTCTTTCAGCGATGAGGGGCCGGCGCTTGCGATGACGGATGGATTGCCCTCTGAATTCCGATAGAGATTCGCTCACCCATTCACGAGGAACCGCTCCGCTGATGTCGCGGAGACGAGGAGGAGATACCGTCATGACTTCGATCCGCTTTGCGCTCAACCATATGGCCGCGCCGTCGCTCGCTATCGATGATTTCTTCGCGCTGGCAAAGTCGCTCGGCATTGATTCTGTCGAGATCCGCAACGATCTTTCCGGCAATGCCATTCTCGACGGCACCAAACCCGAAGCGATCAGAGAGGCCGCCGCCCGCCACGGGCTGACGATCATTTCGATCAACGCCCTGCAGCGCTTCAACGAATGGAATGAAACCCGGGCTCGGGAAGCGCAGGAATTGATCGATTATGCGAGCGCCTGCGGCGCCAAGGCGCTGGTCCTCGTTCCGAAGAACGACGGCACCGGCTGTGCCGACGGCGAACGGCAGGCCAATCTGCGCCAGTCTCTGACAGCGCTGAAGCCGATGCTGGAGAAAGCCGGCATCACAGGCCTCGTCGAGCCACTTGGTTTCGAGATTTGCTCGCTGCGTTCGAAGACCGAGGCGGCCGAGGCGATCAAGGAACTCGGCGCGCAATCGACCTTCAGGCTCGTCCACGACACTTTCCACCATCACCTTGCCGGCGAAGCCGCGACCTTCCCGGAACTCTCCGGCCTCGTGCATATCTCGGGCGTCAGCGACTCTGCCGTTTCCGTCGCCGATATGCGCGATTCCCATCGTGTGCTCGTCGGCGCCGACGACCGGCTCGACAATGCCGGGCAGATCAAGGCGCTGCTGCAGGCGGGCTATACCGGCCCGTTCTCCTTCGAGCCCTTTGCAGCCGAGGTGCATGCGGTCAAGAACCCGGCCGGCGTACTTCGGACCAGCATGGAGTATTTGACCGCACGGGTCTGAAACAAAATCTCCTCCGTCATGCTCGGCCTTGTGCCGAGCATCTGCCCACTGCAATTGCTTGACAGAAAAACTTTTGTTTTCAGATGCCTAATTGGAGGTGCGCAGATCCTCGGCACAAGGCCAAGGATGACGTCGCGGGTTTGTCGCTGCCCGTGGCGAGCAAGATCGCCTGTTGTTGATCTCCGAGAGGCCGCGCCACCAGCGCGGCCTATCTTCGACCTTATTCCCTGCCCCTGAACCGGCGCTGATAGGCCGGATCATAGAGCGAACTTTCGCGGAAATCTTCTGCTGCAAGCGACGGGCCGACGAAGATGATCGCGGTGCGTTCGATCGGTTCGGCCGCAACCTTTGCCTCGATATCGGCAAGCGTGCCGGAGAGGACGCGCTCGTCCGGCCAGGAGGCCTTGACGACGATGGCGACCGGGCAGTCGGCGCCGTAAAGCGGCGTCAATTCTTCCACCACCTGCTTCAGCGCGTGGATCGCCAGATGGATGGCCAGCGTGGCGCCGGTGGCACCGAATTTCGCCAGCGTCTCGTCGTTCGGCATCGGTGAGGCGCGGCCGGAAACGCGGGTCAGCACCAGACTCTGCGCCACGGCGGGGATCGTCAGTTCGCGCCCAAGCGTCGATGCTGCGGCGGCAAAGGCCGGAACGCCCGGCGTCATCGTATAGTCGATGCCGTGTTTTTGCAGCCGGCGTACCTGTTCGGCCACCGCACTCCAGACCGAGAGATCGCCGGAATGCAGCCGGGCGACATCCTGGCCGGCCGCGGCAGCGCTGAGATATTCCGCCTCGATCTCGTCGAGCGACATCGGCGCCGTGTCGACGATACGCGCATCCGCCGGGCAGTATTGCAGCAATTCCGGCGAGACGATCGAGCCGGCATAGAGGCAGACCGGGCATTGGCCGATGAGATCGCGGCCGCGCACCGTGATCAGATCCGCTGCCCCCGGCCCCGCGCCGATGAAATGCACCTTCATGCCGTTATCCTTTCGTCCAGCGCCACTGCGTTACTGGCATCGCCGGCCGCCAGCCGTTCATGCCGCCCACAGGGCCCGCGCGCGATATTTCGATCCGTGTCAGCGTGCCGCCGTGTTTGGCGTGTTCGGAGAGCAGCACGGCTTCCATCTCCAGCGTCACGGCGTTGGCGACCAGCCGCCCTCCCCGCTTCAGCGCGGCAATCGCGGCATCGATGACGCCGGGCTCGCTGCCGCCGCCGCCGAGGAAGATCGTGTCGGGTTGCGGCAAGCCCGCCAGGGCGGCGGGTGCTGCGCCTTCGACGACGGCAAGATGCGGCACGCCGAAGGCCGACGCGTTGCGGGCGACGCGTGCGGCCCGCTCCGGTGACTGCTCGATGGCGATCGCTTTCAGGCTGGGGTCGGCCAGCATCCATTCGATGCCGATCGATCCCGAGCCGGCGCCGATATCCCAGAGCAGTTGACCATGGCGCGGCGCGAGCGCCGACAGCGTCATCGCCCGGATTTCGCGTTTGGTGATCTGCCCGTCATGCTCGAATAGTTCGTCCTCCAGCCCCGCGCTGAAAGGCAGGATGCGAGCCCCCTCCCCTGCCGCGACATCGACGGCGCAGACATTCAGAGGATCGATGTCCGCGAGATCGAAATCCGCCGCCACAACCCGTCTTTGCCGTTCCCGGGCGCCGCCGAGCGCCTCGAGCACGGTAAGCTGCGACTGACCGAAGCCGGCGGCGGCAAGCAGGGCGGCCAGTTCGCCCGGCCCCTTCTCGTCCGAGGTCAAGGCGATGATGCGCCGCCCGGGATGCAGATGCGGCCGGATCAGGTCGATCGGTCTGCCATGCAGCGAAATCGTTGCGACATCCTGCAGCGGCCAGCCAAGGCGCGAGGCGGCAAGGCTGAAGGCCGAGGGCGCTGGAATGGTGCGCATCTCTGCCGCCGCCAGATGGCGGGAAAGCGTGGCGCCGACGCCGTAGAGAAACGGGTCGCCGGAGGCGAGCACGACGACGGGCGTGCCGCGCCTTTGAAGGACGGCATCGATCGAGCGCTCGAACGGACTCTGCCAGGAAAGCTTTTCGCCTGATATCAGCGACGCCGCGAGCGCGTGATGCCGCGCTCCGCCGAACACCGCAGGCGCGGTGGCGATCAGCCGCCTCGCCTCTTCGCCGAGCCCTGCTGGACCATCTTCGCCGATGCCGATAATAGTCAGCCAGCACGGGCCGTCGGCAGGAGAGACATCAGACATGGGAAGACCTCGCATTCTGATCCTCGGGGGCACCGGCGAAGCGCGGCTGCTCGCCGAAGCGCTCGCGGCACGGGGAGATGGCGATGTGCTTCTGTCTCTGGCCGGACGCACGGAGAAACCGGCCGCGCAGCCGGTTCCGGTTCGCATCGGTGGTTTTGGCGGTGCGGCGGCGCTTGCCGATTTCCTGAAGGCCGGCGGATATGATCTGCTGATCGACGCCACGCACCCCTTCGCCGAGCGCATTTCCGCCAATGCCGCCTTTGCGGCCGAGACCACCGCTATTGCTGCGATCGCTCTGCGCCGCCCCGAATGGCAGCGGCTGCCCGGCGATCGCTGGCGGGACGTACGAAGCATTCCGGCTGCCATCGCAGCGCTCGGCCCCTCCCCTCGCCATGTCTTTTTGGCGACTGGCCGGCAGGGCGCGCATCATGCGGAAGCGGCGCCGCAGCATCGCTATCTCATCCGCAGCGTCGAGCCCGTCGAACCGCCGCCGGCGCTTGATCATGTCGACTATTTGATTGATCGCGGCCCGTTCACGCTGGAAGGCGAAAGCGCTTTGCTGAAGCAGCACGCCATCGACGTTATCATTGCCAAGAACAGCGGCGGCGCCGTCACCTATGCGAAGATCGAGGCAGCCCGACTGCTCGGCATCGAGGTGATGATGGTCACGCGCGCTGAGGCGTCCGCGGTCAAGACGGTCGAAACGGTCGAGGCGGCACTGGCGGCGATCGATCACCTTCTCCCCTCCGCCATGAAACGCGGGGTATAGACGAGGTCCGGCCGGCCGGGCCGCGTGACGATCCGCGTTTCGGCCGAGCCGATGATGATGCAGGTCGCCATATCGGCGATCGAAGCATCGGCCTGGGATAGCGGCTGTACGGCGATACGTTCGTCAGGCCGTCCGGCCGCACGCCCGAAAATAACCGGCGTCGTTGCAGGCAGATGCTTCCGCAACAGCTTGAAGGCCTCGCCGAGTTGCCAGGGCCGGGCCTGGCTGATCGGATTATAAAGGGCGACAACGAACCCGGCCTTGGCCGCCAATTCAAGACGGTTTTCTATTACATTCCAGGGCTTTAGATTGTCGGAGAGCGATATGGCGCAAAAATCGTGGCCGAGCGGCGCTCCCGCCCTTGCCGCCACTGCCAGCATGGCGGTGACGCCGGGCAGGATGGTGAGATCGACGGCGCGCCAGGCGGCCGGTCCGTTCTCGATCGCCTCGCAGACGGCCGCAGCCATGGCGAAGACACCGGGATCGCCGCCGGAGACGACGCAGACCTGGGCACCATCCGCCGCCATCGAAAGTGCCGCCCCTGCCCTGTCGAGCTCCTCGCGGTTGTCCGAGACATGCCGCAGCTGATCATCTCGCAGTTGCAGCCTGTCGAGATAGGGTCCATACCCGAAGAAATCGGTCGCGGCCTCGACAGCAGCCAATGCCTCCGGCGTCATCTGCTCGGGATTGCCGGGACCGGTGCCGATCACGAAAAGCGCGCCGCTCATCGGCTACCCTCCCAGCCGGGAACCAGCACGAGCGAAAAATACGGCGCCTCGCCGTCAGCTCTGTCGGCAAGCTTTTCCATGGCCGCATTCGCCATGGTGCCGCGTTCGACATAGACGGCTTGCGCAAGCCGGCCGGAAGCTTCCAACGCCCGGCGGATCTTCGGCAGATTGCGGCCGACCTTCATGATGACGGCCGCTTGCGTATCGGTGAGGCGACGCGTCAGCTCCGTCTCGGCCATCGTACCGGGCAGTACGGATAGCACGTCGTCCCCTTGCACGATCGGCATGCCGGCTACGGACCAGCAGCCGGACATGGCGCTGATGCCGGGGATCACTTCCGTTGGGTAGCGCTGGGAAAGTCTGACATGCAGGTGCATATAGGAGCCGTAGAACAGCGGGTCGCCTTCGCTGAGCACGGCGACGGTCCGCCTGGCATCGAGATGGCCGGCGATTGCCGCCGCAGACCGGTCATAGAATTGGGTGATCAGGCTCTGGTACCGTTCGTCGTTCTTGTCGATCTCGGTCGTCACGGGATAATAGAGCGGCAGCAGCGTCACGCCGGATTTCAGCAGCGGCTCGACGATCGCCTTGCCGTTGCCGCCCCTGCCCTCTTTGGCGAAGTATGCAATGACGTCGGCGCCTTCGATGGCGCGGACGGCTTTGAGGGTCAGAAGCTCCGGGTCGCCGGGACCCGTGCCGACGCCGATCAGACGACCATGTTCCGTCATAGGCCCGGCCTCGCCAGTGCGTTGAGCGCTGCGGCCGTCATGGCGCTGCCGCCGAGCCGGCCGCGTACGATGGCAAAGGGGACGCCATAGGAATTCTCCGCCAGCGCATCCTTCGATTCCGCCGCGCCGACAAAACCAACCGGCATGCCGAGGATCGCTGCCGGCTTCGGCGCTCCGTCGCGCAGGAGCTCGAGCAGGTGGAACAGCGCGGTCGGCGCATTGCCGATCGCGACTACGCTTCCGCCGAGCCGCTCGAGCCACAGATGCATGGCGGCGGCCGAGCGCGTATTGCCGATCTCGCGCGCCAGCTCCGGTGTGGCGGGATCACGCAGCGTGCAGATCACCTCGTTCAGCGCCGGCAGCCGCGCCCGGGTGACACCGTGGGAGACCATTTCTGCGTCGCAGAAGATCGGCGCCCCGGCCTTCAGCGCCTCGCGCGCGGCACCGACGAAATCGACAGAAAAGACAAAATGCTCCGCCGCCTCGACCAGCCCGCAGGCATGGATCATGCGCACGGCGATGTCGGCTTGATCTTCGGTGAAGCGCGAAAGATCGGCCTCGGCGCGGATGATCGCAAAGGAACGCTCGTAGATCGCGTCGCCGCTGCGGATGTAATCGTAGTCTGGCATTTCTATCCCTGTCGCAGCGCCTTCGCAACGCCGGTTGCGCCAAGCCGTGTAAGGCAGGCGGCGGTCGATTCGCCAGCGCCTCTGTTGTCTTCGATGGAGCGGGCGAGCCTCTCTATAGCGAAATCGATCCGTCCGCCAGCGATCCGTTCGTCCGGTCGATCCATTGCCAACCCGTTGACGATGAGGTCGTAACCTTCAGCCGTGCCGGTCAGCGTCAGCGCCGGGCGCGCATGCGCGCAGCCCTTAGCACAGCCGGAGAGATGCAGCGTCAGCGAGCCGTCGAAGAGGCCGGGTGCTGCGGCGAGGATGCGGCGCGCCATCGGTCTTGTCTCGTAGAAGGCGGAGGCGCAGGCGCCGGCGCCGGCGCACGCGGCGATATGCTCGTCTTTCTCGCCGGCTTGTGCGCTGAAGCCATATCTGGCGGCCGCAGTCTCGATCGCCGGTACTCTCTCTGCCGGCAGGCCGAGGAAGAAGAAACCGCGACCCGGCGCCAGCCGGATGGCCGTTGCGCCAGTGGCGTCGGCAAGATCGAGCAGGGCGGTTAGGTCGGACGCTCTCGTCTGCCCGAATTGCAGCCGCACGCCGAGCACGGCTTTGCCGTCGGCCAGTCGATGCAGGCCCGATAGCGGGATCCTTGCCGGACAGGGCTGAATGGGCCGGATGGCCGCCATGGCGGGAAAGTGTGTTCGTAAAAGTGCGGGATCGATATCCCGCGCCCGACTGCCCTGCCCGAGCATTGCCAGCAGGCTCAGGATTTCGCCAACGGCCGAGACGGCTGCTCCCGCAGGACCGACCGCGAGCGGCGTTGCCGTCTCCCCGTCGCCATTGATGGCGACCAGCCATTGCGCCTGCGATAGAGCGATGACACGGATATCGGCGGAAAGCCCCGCCAAGCCGAATGCTCCACCGCCGTCAATGACGATCGATAGTTTCGGCGCGAGCCGCGGCGAGGCAGGCAGTTGCTGGAGCTTGCCGCGCAATGCCAGTTCCATTGCGGCCGGATCGCTCACCTCTTCCGGGTCGATGCCGTGCAGCGGCGAGATCTCGATTGCCGGTCCGTCCGGCACGGTGATGCCGGCGGCATCGACATCGGCGGCGAACTGTCCGACCGTCCCGGCCCGCAGCCCGCGGATCTGCAGATTGCCGCGCGCGGTGATCTCGAGAATGCCGTTTCCATGCGCCGCAGCCGAGCGGGCAAGTTCCGCGAGTTGCCGCAGCGTCAGCGCGCCGCCGGCCGGACGCAGCCGCACGAGCAACCCGTCGCCGGTCGGCATCGGTGCGGCAAGGGCGGGGCAGGCGCCGCGCGCGCGCCTCTTCGCTGCCGCGCGATCATGGCCGTTCGCCGCATCTCTCCTGTCGGTCGCCTTGGCGGTCTCATTGCCCATTCTTAATCCTCTGTCCGCTTCTTACATGATCGCGGCGGGCGCGGCAAAACATGCTGGAAACGGTCGGCCGGCTATTCCTCGAAATCCCGTCCCTTGCGTAGGAGATAGATGTCCATGATCCAGCCATGCCGTTGCCGGGCTGCGCTCCTGAGTGTCAGGATCTCGGCCGCGACATCGCCGAGCCGCCCTGATCGGACGATCTCATCTTCGGTGCCGAGATAGGCGCCCCAGAAAATCTCGGCATCGGGATCGTCGATTTTCGCAAAAGCCTGTTCGCCGTCGAGCATGACGACCGTCGTGGGCGCCTGGAGCCCCTCCCGCGCCAGCCGGCGCCCGGTGGTAATCTCGATCGGCTTGCCGACGAGATTGACCGGGATCTTGTGGCTGGCCGCCAGGGCCTGGATGCTGGTGATGCCGGGAACGACACTGTAATCGAAATCCCGATCGGCTTGCTGCCGCACCCGCTCGATGATGCGGATCGTGCTGTCGTAGAGACTGGGGTCGCCCCAGACGAGGAAGGCCCCGCTGGCATTCTCGGGGAGGCCCGTGATCAGCTCTCCATAGATATCGGCGATCTCCCCATGCCAGGCGTCGACGCTTTGTGCGTAACTTCTCTCGGCCGTCTGTCGCTGTGGGACTTCGAATTCTGAAATTCGGATGCCTGGCCGATTGATATATCGTTGGCAGATCTCTCGCCGGACGTCGGCAAGCTCGTCCTTGGCCGCGCCCTTGAGCGGCAGGAAGATCACGTCGGCGGCGTTCATCGCTTTGATTGCCTGTATGGTGACGTGCTCCGGGTTGCCCGTGCCGATGCCGATGATATGGATGTGCTTCACGCCGATCCTCCGATGATTCCTAGCGGTCTTGCCGAAAAAGCCGGGCCACCGCAAGGGCAGGGCAGGGAGTTGGCCGCGGCCAACTGGGCTAGCGATGTGGCCCTGGCTCCCATTGTTGCCGCAAATCCCGAATCGTGTCATTTTCGATACGCTTTTTGACGCTAAGTTGACAGAAAAGCGCATCGAAAAGGA